>WAJZ01000060.1 GCA_015523575.1 Candidatus Hestiella acidicharens
ACATAATTACGCTAGGGGAGGGGCTAACCCCGCTCAGGAAAATTAATGAAGTTAAGACAAAGCTAGAAACGCTAAACCCTACTGGAAGCTACGCCGATAGGGCCTCCTCAGTTATTTTATCTAACATAGAACATAGTGATATTAAGACTAGCTACGTTGAAGATTTTACCATTTCTTTGGCCTACTATGCTAGGAGCTTTGGGAAGCGTATCTTAGTTAATATAGACCCGGAGAATATTAGCCCGGAAGACCTATTAACGCTCTCTAAGATTGGCGCTAGGATAGGATTTAATAATGAAAACTCAAATGGCTTTCCAATATCATACGAAGACCCCTTTACAATCGAGGGACTAAAGACTATATCCTATGAATTGTATGAAAAAATGCCCAAGGAAGACAAAATATATATACCAGCGGAATCTGGGCTGCTCGTCTATTCTATAAGCAAGGGATTTTATGAAATCAAAAATGCAGTGGAAGACTTTCGAGAGTATGAAATCGTCGCTGTGAAGCTAAGGAAAGTACAGGGCCCTAAGGTAATAAGGTTTGCAAAGTATAAGATAAAAGTTTGTAGCGTTTCCTTTCAGGAGGTGTTAGAATCTATGATAGACCTAGCTAAAAAAGGCATTAATGCTAAGCCGCTTGCCGCGACTGGATATGCCATGGCAAGGAGAAATGGAGATGGTATTGCAATAGTTACAGGTGCGAGAAAAAGGTATACGATCAGGGCAAAAAAGGGTAAGATAGAGGAGGAAATAACCAAGCTCCTTTCCGATGGAAGAAAAAGAACTGCATATGAAATATGGCAAGACCTCAACGCATATTCATTAAAGGGAATCTACAAATACCTTGAAGCCATGTCGAACTATGGTAGCGTGTGTAAGGATTATGAACTAAAAGGTGGTAGAAAAGTTAAAATGTACTTTTTGTGCTAAAAAAATATTAATTCTATTTGCTAAAATAAAAATGGTGATGGACTTGCCTTATGAAAGGATTTCAATTGGTGAAAGTGAGGAACAAATAAACAAGGACTTTGAAAGGGCAGAGGAATATTCGGTTTTGGCAAGTAGGTCCACTTTCCTCGGCCACAACAAATTTGAACTAAGTACCGGCCTCATAATTGCCGCTAGGTTTGCGGATAAGATCAGGAGAGTGGCTATAGTCTCCCTTAGGAAGTGGGTTCCCAAGGATATTATAATAAGGGATGTGTCTGCCCTGAACAAGGAACTTTACGAGGAAATAGTAAACAAAAGGAAAATGGATAAGCTAGATATTATAAAGGTAGTCGTTGATGTACTTTATGATGAAGTAGAAAAGAAGCTTCGGTTCAGTAACATCAGGATAACGAGGTACTATCCAGAAGAGCAATGCACAACGTTGTGCAAGGAAAGGGTGAGCGAGTTGGAAAGAGAAATCTCAAGAATCAAAGAGGAGAACAAGAAGCTAAAGGAAAGCATAGAGAAGATAAAATCATTAATATCTAGCTAACAGGAAGCCATTTATGCAATTCTAAGTAATTCTAATTGGCACAACCATGCCTAGTACCCTTTACGTTGCATATATTCCCTCTTCGATAACATATTTTTCTTTTGATAGATTCATCATGTTTCTCGTAAAAACTACTGAAAAAACTATTACAAAAAGGCTAAAAATGAAAGAAGCCCAAGACGCCAACATCAAGTTGCCTTGATAAGTCCACACGTCTAGGAGCTTCATCAAACCGTGACTTACCTCTAGGCTTTTTCCATCTACTATATTTGGCCAATACTCTGCTATCATCAAGCCCCCCCATGCGCTATTAATGGTTGAAGTTAGTCCTGTAACTGTATATGGTAAAGTTCCTGGCAATACTACATACCTAATCCTTTGGAAGTAGCTCATTCCCAAGTTGTCCATCAACTCCCATATTTCTTTTGGAATGGCTTTTATACCAACCCAAATGTTATAAAATATATAATAAAAGGTGCTTAAGAACCCAAGTAATATAACAAAGAATTCTGTTGTTAAAGCACCTGAGAACCTGTAAACTATGCCATAGGTCACGGCAAACAATATAGGAAAATATGCAGGCGCCGGGTATGCAGCCAATATTTGTATAATAGACATCAATAAGGCCTCGATTCTTCTATGGTTAACTATACTATAGGAAACGAATAAGGCAACTAAAAATGATAAGACAGCAATTACTGCCACCCTTGCATAATCGTAGGCTAAGGCATAGACTATTTCTAAGGTGTTGCTAAATATATACCTCCACTCAGCATAGGTTATTGATGTAAGCAATGAAAACGAGGAGTATATTATAATACCCAAGATTAGAAGGGCGACTGCTGAACCTAATACCTTTAAAATTCTCTGCCCAGTTTCTCTTTCTGAATAGTAGTCATAGCCCCCCTTACCCCTCCTTCCTCTAGCAGGCGTGCGCTTCGACGCAAAATAGTATCTAATCCTCTTTGTGGGCTTTATTATTGGACTATAAAACTTAGCTACATACCTTTGTATTTGTCTCGTTCTTGGAACTGGTATGTCGCTTTCAAGCGAATACCTTGCTATAGCATAAGTAGAAAACTCCCTAAGCAAGTACACGCTTCCCCCTATTATAATGCCTAGAATTAAAAGCGCATATGAAACATAATTCCACATGCCAAGCCTTACTAGCTTTACTATAAGCGATCCTATACCAAAGGTAGAATAAGAGGTGGATCCTATGGTAAATACTTCGCTCACCATTATGTAAAAGAAGGCGTCTGAGAACGAAGGTATTAGGTTTGCAGCTATCCTAGGCATAGAAAATGGGATGTAAAGATACCTAAGCTTATCAAGGAAGCCATACCTTAAATTCTCTATTTCTTCTATCATTGGTATAGGAACAGTCTTAAATGCTTGGTAAATACCTATCCATATATTCCACACAACAGCAGTAAAAACGAGAAAGTCTGATGCAAGCTCTACCCCTACAAAGCCTCCGATCCTGTTAACAAACAGTATTAGCACTACTGGAAAAAAAGCTATAACAGGTACTGATTCGAAAACCTCATTTAATGCAACGTATACGTTCTCAAAAACCTTACTTTTAATTGAAATGTAGCCAAAGCCCCAGCCCGTTAATATTGATAGCCCTATAACGGTAAATACCCTGGCAGTTGACGCCAGTGCTGCGAGTATCATTATAGATATGAGGTCCATTAAACTTCACCTTTATAGAGCAAGGTATCGTTTAGAACATCTATGTAATAATAGAACTTCTGATCCCTTGGATTTCTGGGCCTCTCCATCTCTATTTCTACCTTGGCTACGATAGTTGCTGGCCTTCCATTTAGAACATAAACGACGTCGGAGAGCTCCACTACCTCGCTTAAGTTGTGTGATACCAAAATTACTCCCTTAAGGGTAGAGTTTACGTTGAACAATATTTTATACAATTCCCTTCTTAGGGCCTCTGCCGTCAACTCGTCTAGGTGCGCAAATGGCTCATCCATTAACAATACTAAAGGATCGGCTGCGAGGGCCCTTGCTATTGCAATCCTTTGCCTCATACCGCCACTCAACTCCTTTGGATAGAAGTCCTCAAATCCCTCGAGGCCGACCATCTCAAGCATTTGCCTAGCGATGGCTTTGCATAGCTCTTTTGGCAACTTCCTATACTTCAGCCCTAGCATAACGTTTTCTAGAGCAGTCATCCAAGGAAAGGTGACTATTGATTGATGGATTAACATAATTTTAGGTGTAGGCCTTGTCACCTCCTTGCCCATCAACAATACCTTGCCTTCATCAGGCCTTAAGAAACCACCAAGGACCCTCAGAAGGGTGGACTTCCCCACGCCAGAAGGCCCTACAACAGCAACTATACGGCCGTTTCCTACAGACATGCTTATCTTTTCAAATATTTTCCGCTTGCCATAGGTAAACCCTATATTTACTGCTTCTAGCACTCTTCCAACTTCTCCACCCTTAATTATTTTTTTCATATAAAAGCGAAAGCCGCTAGAATAAATACTTAACCTCACTATAATAAGGACTAATGCTTCTTGAAAAATCCAAGCGAGTATTTATACCCTTGATGTCATTAATTATTTGGGGAAAAACATGAGAATAGCTCTAGTATATGATGAAAAACAGGTATTGAAACCCTTAGACGAGGGAGAAATACTTGGAATAATAGATGAAGAAAGGAAGGTAGTCGAGCAATATGAAAATCCTGGTTTTAACAAAGATAAGGAATCAACGATGAATGCCATAATCCAGTTAGGGGCTCAAGCCATTATAGTAAAAGATGATTCCTTAGACAAGGCTTCATATGAAATGTCGAGAGGGCATATAGTCTACTATCCCATATCAAAATACAACAACCTATATGATGTAATTGAAAACCTAAATGATGTAAAAAGCAATCCACAAGAAAAGCTGCCCTATATGGAAGGCGCATAATAAATTTTAATTTTTGAAGAAAAAGAAACCAGGGAGGCCGATTTGCACATATATAAAATTGGAAATGCAAGCCTAATCATAAAAAAGGGAGATCTATTGCAAGAAGATGTAGAAGCAATAGTAAACCCCGCAAATTCTTACCTCATAATGGGGGGTGGCGTTGCAGGCTTAATAAAAAGAAAGGGAGGCTCGATTATTGAAGAGGAGGCAACCAAACGTGCACCAATAGAAATAGGTGAAGCTGTTGTAACTAGTGGGGGTAGGCTTAAACAGCGATATGTAATACACTCGCCTACAATGAAGTACCCTGCTGAAAGGACAAATGAAAGGAATGTGAGGTTATCCGTGAGGGCAGCACTAAGAGAAGGGAAAAAGCATGGCATAAAAAGTATAGCATTCCCTGGTATGGGCACAGGCGTCGGAGGGCTGAAGTATGACATTACCTCTATAGCAATGATTGAAGAAATAAAGAAGTTTTTGGAAGAAGAAGACCATTATGATAAAATTGTTATAGTGGCATATGAAGATGAGTTCTACTATCAACTTGAGAGAAAAGCTGAATTCATACTATAGTCTATAGTTTAAAGCAATACGAATACAATCCTTGCAACTAGGTGGGTAGCGTTGCTAAAAGGGAAGTTATGTGACAACTGCAAGACGAGGAGGGCTGAAGTATTCCAACCACACACAAACAAGATGCTCTGCAGGGAATGCTTCATAGAAGATATTAACAAAAGGGTAATGAACGAAATAAAGAGGTGGAACATGATTTCAAGCAACGACACCATATTAATGGCATTAAGTGGGGGTAAGGATGGATACGTACTCCTAGATGTCTTGAGCAGAAACTTTAAATCAAACAAGCTAGTTGCCCTTAACATAATAGAGGGAATACATGGATATAACAAGGAAGAGGACGCAAAAATACTAGCAAGAACCGTAAAGGACATGGGCATAGACGTAATAATAACGAGCGCAAAAGACTATACCGGATATAGCGTTGATGAAATAGTAAAAAAATCTATTGAAAAAAGGACTGGATTAACGCCATGCACATACTGCGGATTAATAAGGAGGAGAATAATGAACTACTATGCAAGGGAGATAGGTGCAAACAAGCTTGCAACCGCCCATAACCTTGACGATGAAAGCCAGACCGCGTTAATAAACATATTGAAGGGAGACCTTGCAAGCCTGATAAAGCAACATCCAAGCGCAAAGGTTATTGATGATGACATGCTCGTCCAAAGAATCAAGCCCCTAAGAAAAATATATGAATGGGAAACAGCTACATACTCTTTTTTAAAAGGTTTCCATATACAAGAAACTGAATGCCCATACCTTGAGCTTGCGCCCACCCTGAGGGCAAAAATCAGGAGAGAGCTATATAGATTTGAGAGGGAAAATCCAGGAGCACTACTAAAGTTTATTGGGCTAATCGATGATATCGTTGAAAATATACGCACACAAGAAAAGCCGAGGCTTGGCAGGTGCATTAAATGCGGTGAACCAACAGCCCTTGGCAGGAAGTACTGCAAGCTGTGCGAGATGCTTAGCGATATAGGAATTGAAAGTCCAAGATATTTAAATATAAGGAAGAGAGGCATAGTGGTATAGTTTGATGTGCCTCGGCTCTGTTGTAGAATATAGCAACATATATGGTAGGAAAGTGTACTATATCAATAACCCACTACCGCTAGTAGGCCACATAGCATTTGGTGTAATCGATAGGGGGTCTAACGTAATTCAAATAAGGCCTACATCACTTTGTTTCCACAACTGCATTTTTTGCAGCGTCGATGCAGGTCCAGCATCGAAATTTAGGAGGGCTGAATATATAGTTAACGAAGAATGGTTGTATAGATGGGTAAAGGAAGTCTCTAGAATAAAGGGAAAGGGTGTTGAAGCGCTAATAGATGGTGTAGGAGAACCGCTAGCTCATCCTAGAATAATAAAGCTAATCGAGCTCCTGAGGAAGGTAGAGGAGATAAAGACTATATCCATAGAGACCCACGGTGGATCGCTATCACTAAGGCTTGTAGAGAGGCTTGAAAATGCAGGACTAAATAGGATAAACCTAAGCATAGATACTATTGAAAAAGGGAAGGCAAAGATCCTGACAGGCTCTCCATGGTATGATATTGAGAGGGTATTGAGCGTTGTAGAAAAAGTTGTGAAGCAAACAAACATAGACGTGATTTTGACGCCAGTCCTCATACCTGGGTATAATGAAAACGATATAAAGGCAATAATAAGGTGGGCAGCACGCCACAAATTAGGCGAAAAGAGCGGTCTTCCTACAGGGGTTCTGATACAGAAATATGAGGTTCATCGTTTTGGAAGAAAGCCAAGAGGAGTAAGGGCTTGGTCGTGGAAAAAGTTTTATAATTTTTTAAGAAGGGTTGAGAAAGAAGAGGGCTACAAGCTTATTATTACCCCTAAAGAGCTAGGGTTCAGAAAGGCGCCCCAAATCGAAAAACCTTTCAATATTGGAGACGAAGTAGTTGTCTACATCTTAAAGGAAGGATGGTTAAAGGGCGAGTACTTGGCCGTTGATAAAGGGTGTAGCAGAACAATAACTATAGTATCAAATAGGCAACTTCGTGTTGGAGAAAGGCTACGTGTAAAGATCATTAGGGACAAAGACAATATATTCATAGCAAGACCTTTGCAACAAAAGAAACGTTAAGTTAATTTATTCCAAAGGAATACTAGCGTCTAAAGGAGGGCATTGGAATTGCTTCACAGAAGATTGTATCGGATCTATTACACCGTATATGACGATAAAGTAAACGAAATAGTCATAAGCTCGCTTGAAAAGAAGTACGGCTCAAAGGTTAATGTAATAAATTCAAGGCTTGTTCCTGAATTCAGGGCATTAGAGCTGTATTTAGACAAAAAAGGCCTAAGCGATGAAATTAAGGAACTAGTTTCATCCATAATAAATTCAAAGTACGTCAGGGTAGATTACATAGACACGTCCCAATGAGGGTGCCTTGGATGAGAATTGATAGCGCTATATCAAAAGAAAAATACGATCAGAAGGCAATAGAAGAATGGACAAAGGAGTTCTGGGAAAACAACAAAATATATGAAATGGTTAAAGAAAAAAGCAACAAATCAAATAAAAAATTTTACTTCCTTGATGGACCTCCATACGCCAATGCAAACACCATACACGTGGGAACTTTATGGAACAAGGTACTGAAAGATACGATCCTAAGGTACTATAGGATGAGGGGCTACAACGTTTGGGATAAACCAGGCTTTGATACTCATGGGCTCCCAATAGAGGTCATGATAGAGAAAAAACTCGGCACAAAGAACAAGAGGGATATAGAGAATGTGATAGGCGTTGGCAACTTCGTTAATGAATGCTTGAAGTTCACTAGCAAGAACATAGAAAGCATGATAGATGATTTTAAGGAGATGGGGGTATTTATGGATTGGAAACATCCATACATAACCTATAAAGACGACTACATAGAGTCCGGCTGGTACTTAATTAAGAAGGCACACGAGAAGGGGTTGCTATACAAAGGTAAAAAGGTTCTGCATTGGTGTCCAAGGTGTGAAACGACCTTGGCCGATTATGAAGTCTCCGAGTATAGAGAGCTTGAGGATCCTTCTATCTACGTCAAGTTTAGGGTAAAGGATGAAAAAAACAGGTACTTGCTTATCTGGACAACAACCCCTTGGACGTTACCAGCGAACGCGTTCGTGATGGCAAATCCAAGCATAAAATATGTTGTTGTTAAGGTTGGGGAAGAAGAAATAATATTATCAAAGGAGAGGTTGGAAAGCGTTATGAAGGAAGCTGGCGTCAAGGAATACACTATAATAAGTGAAATGGAGGGGAAGGACCTAGAAAATATAGAATACGTTCACCCCTTAGAAGGGCTAGTCCCTGCGCAAGAAAAAATAAAAAAGTATCATAAGGTTGTTATGGCGCCAGAAGCCGTTTCTAGCAACGAAGGCACCGGACTTGTTCACTCGGCCCCTGGCCACGGTGAAATAGATTCCATCATTGGAATGAAAATAGGGGCACCCTTGCTGAGCCTTGTTGACGATCAAGGATACATGAGTGAAGAGGCTGGAAAATATGCAAACCTCTACTTTAGAAGTGATGCGAATGAAGAAATCATAAAGGACCTTAAAGAAAGGAATGCCCTCTTCCACTACGGAAAGATCAAACATAGATACCCTGTTTGCTGGAGGTGTAAAACTCCCCTATTATTAAAGGCAACCGATCAATGGTTTGTTGCTGTCTCTAAAATCAAGGATAAGCTATTAGATGAAGGTGAAAAAATACGGTGGACTCCAAGCTGGGCCAAGACGAGGTTCATGAACATAATCGGTAACGTAAGGGACTGGGTTGTAAGCAGACAAAGGTTTTGGGGAATTCCATTACCCATATGGAAGTGTGAGAAATGCAACCACGTGGAAGTTATTGGAAGCGTCAAGGAATTAGAAAAATTCGGGGGGAAGAGGCCAAAAAACTTACATAGGCCATGGATCGATGAGGTAACACTTACATGCCCAAAGTGTGGGGGGGAGATGAAGAGGGTTGAAGATGTGTTGGATGTATGGTTTGATAGCGGGATAGCGTTCTATTCAAGCCTTGGTTACCCGAAAGACAAGGATACTTTCGAAAAGCTTTATCCAGTAGACCTCATCCTGGAAGGCCATGACCAAACTAGGGGATGGTTCTTCAGTACCTTAAGAAGTGGCGTAATAGGATTTAACAGCGCCCCTTACAAGAGGGTACTCCTTCACGGCTTTGTGCTAGACGAACAAGGAAGGGAAATGCACAAGTCCCTAGGAAACTATGTTTCATTTGAGGAACTCGTATCTAAATACCCAAAAGATGTAATAAGGTTTTACCTATTGCAAAGCACCACATGGGAAGACCTAAAGTTCTCATGGAAGGGCTTAGAGCAGACCTCCAAGTATTTTTCAATAATATGGAACGTTTTTTCATTCGCCTCAATGTATATGGCCCTAGATAACTTCGATCCAAAAGAAAATGATATAGAATCATTGCCCCTTGAAATAGAAGATAGGTGGCTCATTTCAAGGACGAACAGCATGCTAAGGGAGTACAACTTGAAGTATTCCTCGCTCGAGGTACACAACGCCGTAAGAAAGGTTGTAAATTTTATAGTAGAAGACGTAAGCCATTGGTACCTGAAGCTAATAAGGAAAAGGGTGTGGAAGGAAGAGGATACACCAAGCAAGAGGGCAGCGTATGCGACCCTATACTATGCTTTAAAGGCGTGGCTGTTAATGGCGATGCCCATAATGCCTTTTCTGAGCGAATATCTATACCAAAAATTTGTAAAGCCTGCCGAACCAGAGCTACCCCCCAGCGCCTCTTTAATTGAGATCCCGGACGCTGATATTAGTAAAATAGATAATAGCCTAGAGGAAAAAATGGAAGTTGCTAGGAGGATAGTTGAAGGTATAGTTTCGGCTAGGATGAAGGCAGGGATAAAAATAAGGGTACCAATCAAATCCGCCTATATCTCCCTGAAAGACGATGGGATAGCTCCCTATATAAACGATGTAGAAAGGCTTGTAGAAGAGATAGCAAATGTTAAGAAAATAACAATAGTGAAGCAGGAGTTCTTTGAAGACGCAAAGGTATATAGCGTTGAACCAAACTATAAAGAACTCGGACCAATCTTCAAGAAGGACTTGCCTAAAGTATTAGACTACATAAAGGCAAATGAAAGAGAAATAGGTTATTCGCTCATAAGGGGTGAGGAGCTCAAGATAGAGATAAACGGTAAGGTTTACCCCATAGAACGGAAGTACTTTAAAATAAATGCTAGCTATCCTGATTGGCTAGAAGTTAGTGATACAGATGTAGGAATAATAGCGATAGACAAGAGGATTAGCGAAGAAGAATATAAGGAGGGCCTGGCTAGGGAAATAATAAGGAGAATACAATTTATGAGAAAGGAAATGGATTTGCAGGTAGACGCCTATATCGATACATGGCTAGCAGTCGATGATGACCTATTGTCAGAAATAAAAGGCCTTGTGGACTATATTAAAAATGAGACGAGGAGCATTTCTTTAACCTTTGAAGACCCGCCTGAAAATGCATACAAAAAGGAATGGGAGGTAGGGGAGAAACGAATAATAATAGGGATAATGAAAAGGTAACCATATATCCTAGCGAAATACATACCTATTTCTATTGTCCAAGGATGTATTTCTTTGAGACATTCATAAAGAAAAGGCGCAGTTTTTTCTCAACCCTAAGATTACTCATTGGTAGAGCATTTCACTTCTCTTTTAGGCTAAGGGACATAACGAAAAAATTTTCGTATGAGGTCCCCCTAGAGACAAGCTTGGGTAATGTTAAAATAAGAGGGAGGCCAGATGCCTTCAGGATAGACGGTAATGAGGCATATATCATTGAAAGAAAAAGTTCTAAGGCACCATATAGGGGGGCCTGGGCAAGCGACGTCATGCAAGCCACAGCCTATGGGATCATAATAAGTAGGGAAAAAGAAATAGATGAAATTAAGATAGAAATAAGGTATCCTACCAAGAAAAGGCTTTTTTCATTGGACAGCTACCTAGTCTCCAACGCTTTGAAAGCCATAAGCGACATGGTACTAATTAAACGCTATGGTATAGTACCATTTGCAAATAGGGGCAATAGGTGTAAGAAGTGCCCTTATAGGGAAGAGTGTTTCTTGCTTGATGAAAATGTAGAAGTGGAGCTAGTAGAAGTTGGCGAGTGGATCAAAAAAATAAGCCTGCTTAACCCAGAGAGTAAAGCGAGAGAGACTAAAGGGTTTAAAGGAAATGAGTGAAGGGGACTTAATAGAGAAAAAGGTTCATGAGATATACGGCAACCTCATCACTAGATCAAGAATGGTAAGAGACCCTAGCGTAGCGGTAAAGGTATTAGAGCATGAATATAAGCTGGTGGTGAGTGAAGAACTTGTCAGGCTGGTCTATGCATCTTTTTTAAATGGTAAACCTGTTTTGTTTGAAGGACCACCTGGAACTGGTAAAACGGAAATAGGGCAGGCGTTACTTGAATTATGGAGCGGTAAAAAGAGCTTTATCCTTCCCTGCAGCGAAAATTACGACGAATATAAAGTAATAGGGGACTTCCATCCACTAATGGCAATGAAGATGGGTTTTACGGAGGAATCATTCACTCCTAGACCATTACTTGCAGCAATGATATTAGATACAGGCGTGCTCGTTGATGAGATCAGGAGGAGCAATGATGAATTTCAGAACATGCTCCTCGATATAATAGATAAGAGGAGGGTTGTCGTTCCGGAACTAAAAAGGCTCTTTCTATCGAAAGGAACAGGATTTCAAATAATCTTTACAAGCAACCCTGATGACGTTGCTCAAAATGAGCTAAGCGATGCTTTCCTCAGAAGGGTCGTAAGGCTTAAATTCACCTATCCGGACAGGGATACAGAAACAAAGATTATAAGGCTTAGATCGTCTAGAAAACCGAGCATATCGAACGACATGATAAAGGTAATTTTAAACGTCATAGACAGGTTAAGAAACTCAAGCATACTTCACAAGCCCGGTACTGATGAAGCCGTTACATGGACTAAAATGGCCCAGGCAATAGCAGAGTTAGAAGGGTATGAGGAAGTAAAGCTAAGGCATATAAAGGAAACTGGCATCTCCCTCCTGTCAAAGAGGTCTGATGATGAGGAGATAATAGAAAAGTTGATAAACGATGTCCTTGTTTAATGAACAAAAGGCCATAGAAACTGCACTCATTGCAATAAAGGAATTGAAGTCAAAAGGAGTTAAGATAAGTATTAGCCAAGAAGTCGACATAATCAAGATGATAGAATCTTATTGCCTGCTAAGTAAAGGCTCCCTATTATCATATAACGAGTTGGTTCAGATATTTCTATCTATTTTGGCAAAAAACGATAGTGAAGAAAGGATTATAAAAGAAGGCCTAAAGTCTGCAGTCTCTGATGAAGAGCGCAGCGTAGAAGAGGAAATAATTGGGGCAAAACAAAGACTAGGAAATAAAGTAATAGTACCAAGAAGGCTAAATGAAAGAGAGTATATAGATTACATAAGGCTTAGAGCTGCGGGTGCACTTGTAAGAAAGGGTG
>WAJZ01000061.1 GCA_015523575.1 Candidatus Hestiella acidicharens
CTAGCAAAGCTTTCAAAGCAAGAATTAGAATTAGCAAAAAACCTTGAGCTTCTAGATGGGGCCTAATGCAAAATCAAGGTGAAAAAAGAAGGTTTTCTCCATAAATATAGCTTACCTCTTTTTCCATTGCAAAACCTCGCCAAAAAACCCAGCGCTAGATGCCTCTATCACTCCAAAAATTAGTGGGAATATTGCGATAAGGGCGCTATATGGTATGCCTGAGATTAGTTGGGTCTCCTTCGCAATTAGGTGAAGTGATGGAAAAGATAGATAAAGGAGGATTGATGAAAGGAAGCCTATCACAAAGCCTGCAGAGATCCTGATTGATCTTTTCTCTATTACACCTAGAAAAGCCCCAGGTATTATTGCTAGAAAGGCATATCCAAGATAATACGCAAGCAGAAATGATAATATGATTGCTATTATATAAAATGCTATGTAATAGAGCCTTCTCATCTTCACTTCCCTCCTGGCAGGAGTATCCATATGATTACTGGTTTTGATATGTTTCCCAGCTGAAAGTATTTAAAATGGAGCCAATAATTAAGTTGAGTCAGGTTGTTATAGAAGTTTTCTGAAGGCCCTCCTGGGAACACTCCAAAGAACTCTCCTAGCCCCGGTGACGAAACCGTCCTAAGGCTGGGTCCTTCGCTTGTTATTAGTGGCATGTGTACTGTTCCATTAAAAGGGAAGTATGCAGCAGAGGGCGTAAACCCATCTCCCCATAGGGGAAGGGGACCGTAGTTAAGGCTAGTAATGCCTGCTGGATTTACTAGGAGTAATTTGTGCACCCTTCCCCAATTCCATTGACTTATATTACTTCCCAGTTTACTATCAAGGTACGATATAGCCTTTACATAGGCTGATTGCACGGCACTACAAAAACTCCCATTAAATAGTGGAGATGTCTCATTATGTGTGCCAAGGTATGCTAGGTCATTCACGAGGAGATTGTATCCTGCATAGAACAATACAGTATAGTTGCCCAACCCATGGCTACTGAGGATGGGTCCTAATGTATCATTGAGAAGGTAGAACTTCGTGTATGTAAAGATAGTTGGGGCAACTTCATTTTGGTAGAAGGTAAAGTTCCACTCAGAAAGCTTTTTAACTCCTTCGCTTTCTATTCCATTCAAGCTTTGACCTGACAGGCAAGACACAAATGCTGGATTTAGCACGGAGGCCCATGCATCCGTAACATTTCCCTGTAATTCTTCCATTTGGCCGATCGTTATGTTCTTATGTGCCTTCAAGAACCTATATATGGTTAGGGCCCTGGCACCAGATGCCCAATAACCGCCGACAAATGGGAATGGGTAATCGATATAGGCGGTTGGTTGATTTGGTGCAAATATGTACCCCCTTTTGGGATTAAATGCATGGGGTAAGTATTTAAATGGTACAAATCCAACAGGTTCATATTTTCCTGAAGAACCGTTTAGTATTAGCCTTGCCCCAATTACCTTTATAGTTTTGTTGTTTGGTAGCGTTATGTTTATAAGAGGATAAAGCCCTGCAGTAATATAGCCAGCATGGTTCCTTGATACCATCCCTATGTTTTGAGGTGGGATGACCCAATATTTTGCAGCCCTTATTAGTTGCGAAAAGTTGGTTGAGTTATCAAAAAGCATCTCAGCGACGAGCGTTAGGAATGGGTGGAATTCAGCAGGCCAATAAAGGCTTATCCCCAACCCTAGGGTAGAGTTGTAGGCTACTAGTGGTCCATTGTTTGTATAATATAACGTGTATTCTTTTCCCATTAAGTCGAATCTATAGGTCTTCATGGGATACCATTTTCCATTAAACAAAAAGGACTTGTTGTTCATGTTTATCTTTTCTAGGTAGGCATCGCTTGATGCCCCCATTGGAGTCGTTAAACCCCAGGCCGTGTATTTTGTGTGCCCAATAAGAACTCCAGGTTCACCAACGAGTTCCCAGCCAGTAACGTTAATTCCTGGTGCGGACAATTGAATTGGCAGCCATAGAGATGGATCGTAGAGGGTTAAGTGGGGATCGTTAGCTATTATAGGATATCCAGTAGCACTATAGTTACCCGTTACTTCCCATTCGTTGCTTCCTAAATCGATAAAGCCTAATGGCGGGTCTTCGCATATTCCTCTTAATGCAGACAATATTAATGGTCTTGCCTTGATTAGTGTTGCATTACTTACGCCAGTTGCCCATTGTGAATAGAAGTTAAGGGACCAGAAGTAGGTAGGCGAAACGTTAAACGATTCTAGGTTTAGACCGTTAACAGTACCATTACCTGGCATGGCCGTTATTGAACCATTTATAAAATAAGGATAGTATGGTATAAGGGTTTTTGTTAGGTTAAAACCAAGCCTTGGATATATAAGCGAAAGCTCTAGTTCTTCACAAAAACCTGAAGTTAAACTATATGCCATTACTTCTCCCCATGCTAGGCTATACAAGGGTGACCATTTGTATGGTTTTATTTTTGCTAAATAGAAGATTGGTGGGAGTTCATGGCTTTTTTCAGCCTGCGTAATGTATGCGTTTACGCCATTTGAGTATGCTACTAAGTTTTCATATAATGATGGGTAGTGGTCTTTCACAAATTGCAAAGAAAGGTTTGCGTTCTGCGGAAATCCAATTTCATGTGCCTTTATGTCCATGTTAATTGCCTTTTTGCCAAACCACGAGCTGAGGTTTCCAATACCTGTAAGCCCAAACAGCTCCAGTTGGAATAGCCTCATAGAGGCTGTATAATATCCTTCAGCATAGAAAGCGTCATATTTATCCTTTGCATAAATGTGCGCTACACCACTGCTATCTATAATTATCTCAACTTTATTTTTTAACCCTTTTAGGTGAATGGTTTGATTCTTTATTTTATATTGGTAGAGCCATATACTTTTTCTGGATGGTGATAGGAACGTGAAGCTCATTCCAAATATAGATAGGAAAATTATAATAAAGAGGAAGATACCAATCAGAACATACGAAGTCTTATTTTTTACCATAAATACCACCGCCTTAATTATTCTAGTTTAATTAGTATATATTTGTTAATGTCCTTAGAGTTTAGTTTATTTTTAATAATAGAATATATAATCTTAAACAATAACTACACAATAGTGGGTTTAAGAAAAGACGAGGATTGTATCTTAACCACTAAAAATTAAAACAAAAAGTAATAATTTATGATGAAGACTTATTCTATATCGAGAAGAAAACTAAGAGCTTGTTTCCTCTAGGGCATTGGAAAACTTCTCTCTTAGTGCTCTCTTATTAGCTTTACCTGTTGATGTAAGTGGTATTTCGTTTACCGTAATCACCTTGTCTGGTAGCCACCACTTGGATATTATACCAGGTTCCACGAACTTCTCCATTAAGAACCTGTTTATCTCCTCGGTATTTATTTTATCTTCGTAGCCCTTCTTAGGAACGATTATTGCTATTGGTCTTTCAATCCACTTCTCGTGCTTTGCTGCTATGACTGCGACAAAAGAGACTCCTGGGTGTTGAGATATAGCATCTTCTAACCTAAGCGAAGATATCCACTCGCCTCCACTTTTTATCACATCTTTGTCCCTATCCATTATGAGGACGGAACCATCTTCGTATACAACCGCGAGGTCTCCAGTATGGAACCAGCCACCTTTCCATGCCTTTTCTGTTTTCTCTTCATCTTTAAAGTATTCTGGGGTTACCCATGGAGACCTAACTACTATCTCACCGATAGTTTTTCCATCTTTTGGTACTGGTTTCATTTCAGGATCCACAACTTCTAGGTCAACTAGAGGAATGGGATACCCTGTCCTTAGAGATATCTTAAATAATTCTTCTTGGCTAAGCTTCTTGTAGTACTTGCTTGGTGGAGCGGCTAAGGTCAATACCGGAGCCGTCTCAGTAAGGCCATATCCCACATATATTCTCATGCCCCTCTTTAATGCAAGTTTTGCTAATCCTTCAGGAAGGGCAGAACCGCCATTAATAAACAGCACGCCGCTTACATCATATTTATTGCTCTCTGGGTCTGTAAGTAGCATATATAGTATAGTCGGTACTCCTGCAAAGTATGTCACTCCTTCATTTTGTATTAACTCCAAGTAAACCTTAGGTATGAACCTCCCTGGGTAAACTTGTTTTTGGCCTAGCAAGGAAGACGTAAACGGTAATCCCCAGCTGTAGACGTGATACATTGGAACTACATGCATTATAACATCTTCTGATGATATCTTTAGTTGACCAAAGGTAGATGCATGAATGGCTACTGACATTGCGTGCAATACCATTGCTTTATGGCTGTGGTATGCCCCCTTCGGTAATCCGGTAGTTCCGCTAGTGAACCCCATAAAGGCAGGCCTATCCTCGCTAAGCTCTGGGAATTCGTATTTGCCTCTATTTTCTTTTAATAGGTCTTCATAATGGTATGCCTTAACGTCTCCAATCTTTTGTGGAACAGAATCCGTATCAACAACTATAATGGCTTTAAGTGTCTTTATTCTGCTTGCTAGTAGTTCTGCCAGCTTTAGGAAGTCTTCATGAACAATCAAAGCCTTATCCTCTGCTAGGTTAAATATATATACTATCTCGTTTGGAGAAAGCCTTACGTTGACAGGGTGCAGTACAGATCCTGTCATTGGGATGGCAAAATATGATTCTAGGTGCCAAACCGTGTTCCAGTCAAGAGTAGCTACCCTGTCTAGGTCTCCGATTCCCAGCGATTTCATCGCATTTGCTAGCGATTGTACCCTATCAGCAAAATCTTTGTATGTATACCTAAACACCCCTTTTTTAGTTTTATATACTATCTCGGAGTCCGGATAAAGATTGACCATCCTCTTATAGATGTATTTTATGGTTACATCGTAACCAGGTCTACCTAAAACCTTTTCAGTCATGACCACTTTATTGGATCCCCCTAATAAAAATTTATAATCTCTATTATATATGTTTTTATGTTTTCACTATCTAATTATAGAGAAAAGGTGGGTTAGGTGGTAGAGGCACTACAAAATTTATTGGGCAAAGAATACATCCCTTTGGGTATTATGTCTGGTGTGAGGGCATATTTAAATAAAAATGGGAATATTGCTAGTTTAATAGTTCAGAATGATTGGCC
>WAJZ01000062.1 GCA_015523575.1 Candidatus Hestiella acidicharens
GGATAAAACCCCCCATGGTCTCTCCAAGGTTGTACAGTAATATTATATAAGAAGTAAGGTTTGGAAACAGGTATGGGCCTATTACCAATCCCATCAATGCATAGGTAAGCACTATTGTTATTGCCATCGATACCAAGAAATAGAGCCTCATAGCCACCTCTCCCCTTTTTAAAGCAACACTTTCCCTTTCCTTGTAGTATTCCCACCTAAAGGACTCTGGCATGAGAAACCTTGTTATCGCTATTGCCGGTATTGACAGGGTTAAAAGCAGGGCAAATGAAAGCTTCTGTACATATAAAGAAAAGCCTGTTACCAGAGAAAGCAAGGCTGCTATTAAGGCACCAAAGTTTGCCATGTTAGTGCTAAACACTATCACCCTTCCCCTGCTTCCTTTGGGGGTCATCTCGGATAGGTAGGCGAGTATTGTATTTTCATCGCCACCAAGCGAGAACTCTGCTAAGCCTATCCCAATAGTAAGAATGATCACATTGCTTGATAGGATTATCATAGGTATTGATATAGAAAAAAGTATCAAATCCAGCACAAAAATCTTCTTTCTTCCAAATTTATCTATGAGAAACCCCATAACTATATTGCCCGCTAGAAGAGATGCTGGAGGTGCTACAAGGAGGTACATGTAGTAATACTTTGGAACGAAGGGCCACTCCGTAGTTAATGGTGCAAGTGCTAAGATGAAACCCCATATAAACATGGTTATGGAAGAGCTTATAACACCCATTGTATTAAACGCGTTTTTCTTTAGCTCTATTTGCCTTATCTTCTCCATACCCTCACCATATTACTATCCATAGTAGTAATTTTTAAATTTAAGGTCCATTTTCGTTAACGTCAACTGTCAAGCATCCTTTAGGCTTATATTTCTCAACGCCTTTTGCAAAGGTTAAGTAAATTACGAGTTGCCCATTCTTTTTATCTAGCTTTATCTTAGCTTCTGAAGTAAGCTTTTAACCCTCTATTAATGTATTTCCAAGTTTATGTAGTTCAAACTCTACAGATATCCATCCTTTATGAGTTGTTATTCTAATCGAGGTGAACTCATTAGGATCCCATAGGTGGTCGTCAAGCCGTATACTAATTTTCTTGATTTCTGAGTATTCTCAACTAGTTCGAGCTTCTTTAATCGTAGGAAACTCTTAGCCCTAGTAGAGACATCTTGGCAAGCGGTATAAGCGTAATGGGAAGGTAGCTGTGGATAAATGTTTCTCATCTCGCGATACTTTAGAGCTTTCGGTCTAGTGAAGCTTTCAATACTATTCCTAGTAAGCGAGCATAACCATTTGCTCTACTATATTGCAATACATACCTTCAAGCCCAATAAATGGTCTAAACACCTTTTTTGGAAGCCTAACGCCCCTAGCAACAACAGCTCTTGTTACTTTACTCATTCTCTTCTACCTCTTCTATGAGCCTCTTAAATAAGTGTTTGTACTGCTCTTCCTGTCAAACTCTTCCTGTCAAAAGGTGCAAATATATAAAACATAGCATCAAACACAATAAACAGTAAACGAATCAGGGGTACATGGTGTTGAAAAAAGGCAAGATACCCATAAGTGAAGGAGAATATGTGGTGCTGAAAAAAATCTTGGAAAAAGGTATTGAAGAGTTCTCACTTAACGATGCTGAGAAGCTTTTCGGGCTTGAAAAAAGCAAGGTCGCAAGCATTGCTAGGCTTTTAGAGGCTAAATCCTTAGCAAGGGTTAGGGAAAGCCTAAAGGAAGTATATGTATTGACTAGGAAGGGAATTGATGCAATCGAAAAGGGGCTACCAGAAGAAGGCTTGCTAAACCTGCTCATTCCTAGGGGCGAAGTCGATATAAAAGAAGTTAGAACAGCACTAAGTGATGCAGGAACTGCAATAGGGCTAGCTAAGAAGAAAGGCCTCATAGAAATAAGGGATGGCAAAATCAGGCTCAAGGTTAGAAGGGAGGAAGCAGAAAAAATAATAACAAAAATAAGGAAGTCGCTCGAAAGCCTGAGGTTTGATAATGAAGTTGAGAAGGAATTATTGGCAAGGGGGCTCATAAAGAAGGAAGAGAAAAAAGAAATAATTATTAAAATTGATAAGGATGCATTAAGCAAAGTGGAGGTTGTCTATTCAAGGCTTTCGCATGAAATACTTTCCAAAAGGGCCATAGAAGGAATAAACCTGATGGAATACAATATATACGCAGAGCCACCTAAAGTCTATCCAGCAAGGAAGCACTTCTTTTCTGAATTCATAGAGATGTTGAAGGATATCATGGTTGAGCTAGGGTTTAAAGA
>WAJZ01000063.1 GCA_015523575.1 Candidatus Hestiella acidicharens
AGAAAATATTGCAGAGTGCATTGCTCCTACCTTGAAGAAGTATTGATGTAAGAGGTATGAATATGTGCCGAGACCAACAAATCTCGGTACCCTATTTACCAGCGACCAGTTTAGGAAAGAAAGGTAGACGTTCCATGCTACGAGATATAGGAGTACGCCTGAGAAGAACAGGGTGGGTATGGCCATAATTAGCGCTCCTTTTCTCATTAATTATCCCCTGATTATATACCTAGTTTATCCTAGCCCCTTTGGGTTTAAAGACTTTAGTAAATTTTTTTGTAAAATTTTTATAATAAAAATATTAAAAAAGAGAAATATAACTTATGGTAAAACTATAAGAAGTAGTGTTATGTGGCTTTAATATTTTTAGGCCGATCTTGTTGTTGAACGCATCAGGGGCACCACTCATAGGCTCTATGGCAACAGCGCCCTTTATTCCTGTATAAATTTGATAGAAGCACATGTTATTGCTTGATATCCGGATAGAAGAGTAGCTTGAAATAAGCGTTAAACTATTACAGATGTAGAAACAATCATCATACTCTCTATTTGTAGACAAGTCAAAATCTATCATCTTACCAGTTGGTATGTGATTAACAGCTAGACATTTTTTAACCTTTTTTGGTTCTATTTTCCAATCATCTGATACTAAGAAATAGGGATGCGCACCAACAACTAGAGGGGCCGAGGTGTTATCTATATTAGTTACGCTTATCTTTGTTTCTAAAGAACTTTCTCCAAGGGCATAGCTTACCTCTACCCTTATCTTTGCTGGATAACCTTTATTTGACAGCAGATATTCTAGTAAGGCGCTATCATCTGATTTCTCTTTTACATTAAACCTCTTATCCAATATAAGGCCATGGATGGCATTACCCTCTTCGTTTCTTTCCAAGGTGTATTCTTTTCCTTCGAATGTATACTTTCCCTCTCTAATTCTATTGGTAAAAGGTACTAGGATAGCCATTCCACCGAGAGTAAAATTCTTTTTATTCCCTTTTAAGAGCACATCTTTTCCATTAATGGTTAGGCTATAGAGGTAGGATCCAACTTCTTCAATTTCTGCCCTTGATTTATCTTTTCTCAACAATATCATTACTACATCATTATACCTTGTTACTTCTTTGTATAAAAACGTTACTATAAAAGGTCTATGACAAAAATTAAAGGCTATGCTCACTAATTTTACTAGATTTTTCTTCTTGAACCAATGGGCTATTAAAGAAAAAATACTTCATTTCCATTTGTGGTCTATGCTAGGTTAGCAATAATTTAAGATTGCTAGAAGAGCAAAGGTTTCTTACGCTAATCCAAGTATACCTAAAGGAGGCAACATTCAAAAACTGAAATTTTCTATGCAAAAGTTCTTTTATGATAACGCTAAAAAGTAATTAAAGATATTGTTGTGGACTTTTTTGTTATATTATTAAGAGCGTATGAGAACTAAATGCCTTCGCTTTTTTAAAGCTACCTGTACAAGGAACCCTTCATAGGTTATATACTGGGCGTATGTAATAGATGTATGCAATCTAAAGAAATAAAAATAGGATATATAAACAGTTCATATTGTAAGGTGGATATATGGATATGGAAGGAGAGAAGAACGTTAAGACAAACTATCTGAGGCTGAAGAGAACACTCCAGTTAAAAAAGCAATTATCTTTTACAGACTTGCTCTTTTTGTCTTTAGAGGGTCAAGCCCCTTTTCTGACGCTACTAACTTATGCAACTTCTGTTATTCTTTATTCGCTCTTGTTTTCGCCCTTTTTAATAATAGTGGGTGCTTTAATAGTACTTGTTAACGGCTTGATCGTTTACAAGCTTTCCAGGATGTATGTTGAAACCGGCGGGTACTATATCTATGCCCTATACAGCTTAACCAGAAGGCTTGGACTAGAGACGGGTTGGATGTATATATTCTACTCAGCGTTTTACGGTACTGCATATTTAATAGGATCAACGTTTATACTTCATTACGTTCTCGGTCTAAATGTTGTTACATCTTTGCTTATTGTCTTTATTCCCTCTATAGTTTTTCTGCTCTCTGGTTTAAAGCCGTCTGCAAGATATGCCGAGATTTCCGGTATTTCTGAAAT
Source organism: Candidatus Hestiella acidicharens (assembly GCA_015523575.1). Taxonomy (GTDB): domain Archaea; phylum Thermoproteota; class Thermoprotei_A; order Sulfolobales; family Acidilobaceae; genus Caldisphaera; species Caldisphaera acidicharens. The sequence goes on from WAJZ01000063.1 coordinate 2,097, forward strand.
AATATTGATTTTCATAATATTTGTCATAGGCATTTATATGGCCCACTTCCACTTTTTTAACCCTTTCGTAAAAATACCGCCCCTTAATGATATAGCGTTAGCACTACTTTTCGCTATAGGCATACCAACAGGGTATGGAACCATAATACCGCTTTCAGGGGAAACTATTAATACAAAAGACATAGGGAAAGCAGTACTTCTCGTTATAATGCTAGGAGCCGTTATAGAGAGCCTGGGCGTATATGGTCTGATTGACATGGGGATATATACTCATCAGTTCTCCCTTATATTCCATAGCCAAGTTCCTATTTTAGACCTCCTGAGAACGAACTTTGGTATATATGCTTTAGTTGTAATGGTCTATGCAGCCGTCAGCGATGGGATACTCTCGGCTCTTTCTTTTATGATAGGAACTTCTAGAACTATCTATGCTATGGCACAGAAAGATATGTTGCCGAGCATTTTTACATGGCTTAGAAATAATCAGCCTATATTAGCCTCGTTATTAACCATCTTCATATATGGTATAATACTTGTACCTAGCATACTGACAATAAAGAATCCCTTCTACCTATTTATTGAGCTTGGTGCAATCGCAGGTCTAGCAAACCTCTTTGTCCACCTTTCAGCTAATTTCTCCCTATTCTTTACTGCGATTAGACAGATAAAAAAGAGGGTTCTGAGCGGGATGGGCTTAGCAGGAAGGGTATTCTCATCGATCCTTAGCAAGATTTCCGATTTAACCCTATCAAGCATTGCCATAGGCATAACGCTGTTAACATTACTTTATTCTCTCCAATCAGTAGACAAGTTAGCGGAAAACATATTTATGGGATGGATTATAGTTGGCTTTCTCTACGCTGAGATTGTTGAAAATTATAGGGAATTGAAATATAAGGACATAAAAAATAGTGATGACGGTAGCGAAGCTAGTCCTTCTTAACTATAGCATCCATAACGCTAGTCCACTTAATGTGGTATCCCAAATGCTCAAGCACATCAATTATGTAATCCCCATACTCTTCTCTGAGTTCTGATAGTTTTTTATTCTCAAAGTTTAGACCGGAGAGTTTCTTTAGAAAATCTTTTTTGATAAAGTAGTTCTTCAACTTTTCATAGCCATCTATTTCAAATTTTTTATCCTTAAGGGTTTTAGCCTCTATGTTATACGCGTTGCATATATCCTTAAATGAAACGACATCTTCGCTCAATCTAATCTTTTCCTCCTTTCCATATCTTTCCTTCACTTTGCTATACCTTCTCTTTAGTGAATTATAGTAATTGTTAAGCCAAATGTAGACTGCTGCCATGTTTATGTTTTTCTTGAATTTTATTACGTTATGCCCCTCAATCTTTCCATATCCGAGGCTTTCATCTACTATCAGTAGCAACGGTTCTGCAAACTCCTTCACCTTCTCTGCTTTCCTTTGAATGTATTCTTTTGTCCAAAACCCAACTATTTCAATATAGACCTTAACTCCATCTTTAACCACAAGGAAGTCAGGTAAGAAAACAGTATTTTTTAGCACTATAGGCTCCGGTTCCCTTAATATCTTCCAATCCTTGGCTATAATCTTAAACTTTGAATAGAAGCTTTCTTCCAATAGGCTATCAAAGCTTGTCTTGTATTCTTCCGTATTTTCAGAAAACAACGCATCTTTATTGCTAACGTTTAGCCTATACGTTTTACCTGTTTTCCCCATTATTTCCGCTTCAATTTTCCAATCCTTGTTTTTCATTATATAGGGGAGCAGGAGGGCCATCGACCTGCCATACCTTTCTGTCATTCTTAGTAATGAAGCAGGACCAAACACTTCCAAATAGAAAGGATTTGCATATGCATTATACATGAGCCCTAGCCTTTTCATCCTGTATATAAGGCCTTTCCAATTGTAGCTAGTATAGATTTTAAGCCTTACGCCCTTCAGCAGAGCTGTTTGAAGTAGCTCAGTATTGTATTCCTTTATTATTTCGATAGGGTTAAGCTTAGGCACATACTTTATTTCAAGTTCATCCTCCATATCTGAGTAAATGTATTTCATCGGGTTAAATCCAAGCTCTTTATAGAAAGATCTTATTATCTCCCTTCTTTTCTGTTCATCGGTTACTGGTCCCATTGAGAAGACCTTATTCCTTATTATCCTAGGTTCTACCGGATATGACGCTTCGACCCTAGCTTTTCTTAAAATTATAGAGATAATTCCATCTATTAGCCTTGGATCGTATATTTTCTTTAGGTACTTAGCTTCTTCCCTTGCATCTCCAACGGTTTTGCTAGTAGAAATTAATGAGATGACTTCTTGGATTATGTCTACGTAGCTTTTATCGATAAAGAGGGGTTTAGCTATCCCCTTTGAATAGCTCATTCTTAGAAGGTCAGAGGATAACATTACTTCTCCTCCTTTGACTTAGCCTATAGTCAGAGGTATTCCTAGTTACAAGTTCTATGAGCTCCGCTTTTTTCCCATCCTTCATTCTCAATATTCTCCCAAGCCTCTGAATGAATTGCCTCCTTGTACCATATCCTCCAACTATTATGGCAACGCTCGCATCTGGTATATCGACACCTTCATCAAAAACGTTTGACGCCACTATAACTCTATATTTGCCTTTTCTGAACTTTTCTATTATCTCCCTCCTCTCATCCTTAGGGGTTTTATACGTTACTGCAGGTATTAGAAAAAGCTTTGATATTTTGTATACTGCATGGGTATCCCTGGTGAAGATAATAACCTTTTCTTCTTTAAACCTCTCTATTAGCTCTTTAAGCTTTTCTATCTTTGATTGGGAGTTTATTGCTATGGCACTTGATTCGTACCATGCATGCAATGCTTCTCTAGCAGCCCTATTTTTAGATGCAAGGTATATCAACCTTTTGAAGTCCTGAAGAGAGTTCAGTCCAATCCCTATTTTTTTAAGGTTTTCATTCATTTTTGCCCTCAAGGCCTTGTATTTCTTCTCCTCATCTTCTTTCAGGCTTACATATATCCTCTTTATTTTATATTCCGCGAGATATTTTCCAGAGAGATCTGCAGGAGAAATCCTATAGACTATTGGACCTACTAGGTTTGGTAGTAGCCTATCCCTTCCATCTTCCCTTTCAGGAGTTGCTGTTAAGCCAAGCCTATATGGTGCTGGCATGAGTTGTGCTATTTCCATGTAGCCTTGAGAGGGAAGGTGATGAACCTCATCAAATATTATATACATAAACCTGTTTCCTATTACTTCTAGTCTAGAATAAGCGCTGTCATATGTTGAAACTGTAATACCTTGTATATCTTCACTACCGCCTCCTAGGATTCCTGCATTAACTCCAAGGTTTTTTATTATTGACGCATGCCACTGATCTAGAAGGTCTATTGTAGGTACTACAATTATTGTCGGTACCTTTAAAATTGAAATTGTCTTTAATCCAAGCAGCGTTTTGCCAGAACCAGTAGGCATCACAATTATGCCCCTTTTAGATATAAGCCATGAATTTAGGGCCTTTCTTTGATATGGATGTAGCTTTATTTTATCATTTATTTGCGGTAGTGGGAGCGGGTTTATTACTTCATCCTTAACCTCTATCCCAGACTCTGCAAAATACCTTGTTACCTCAGCGTATTTGTATCCCATTGCAATATATTTCTTCATTTTTTCGTCATATTTCATGTTAGCGGCATAAGTGTCTGAGACTATGAGACCTTTATAATATCCTATCCTTGCCACCAACATCCTCCTTTATTAAAATTTATATTTTTAAGGTAATAAATTTATTATAATATACTTTTAAAGAACTTTTCATATCTCCCTATTAGGTGGAAGAGTGAATAACATTAGGTCAAGGAAGCTAGAGCATATCAACATAGTTCTTAATGAAGACGTGCAATCCAAGGAGGCAACTTTGCTTGAATACGTAAGACTAATACATGATCCTATACCAAATTTAGACTTTAACGAGGTTGATTTACATAAGGATTTTTGCGGCTTTACCCTAGATGCCCCTTTAATAATTACTGGTATGACAGGCGGTCATGAAGAGGCCTTAAAAATTAATAGGGCCATCTCAAAAATCGCGGGGAAGTTTAATATAGGCTTTGGAGTGGGCAGTCAGAGGGCTGGTATTGAAGAGCGATCATTAGCATATACTTTTAAAATTGCTAGGGAAATGGCTCCAAACGCTTTTATAATAGCAAACCTGGGGGCAGTGCAGCTAAACAAGGGTTATACACTAAAGGAAGTCGAAGCTGCTGTAGAAATGATAAAGGCAAACGCCATAGCCATTCACCTAAACCCAGGTCAGGAAGTATATCAAAATGAGGGTGATACTGATTTTTCTAACTTGGTTGCAAAGGTAGAAGAAATAGTTGATAGGCTCAGCGTACCGGTTATTATTAAGGAAGTAGGGAATGGATTGAATAAGGAACTCGTTTCTCAGCTTGCTGCAATAGGCGTTAGGTGCTTTGATACAGCGGGTCTCGGTGGCACAAGCTGGATAAAGGTAGAGGGTATTAGGGGTAAAAGTGCTAAGGGATCTAAAGACCCAGGCAAAATATCCGATTACTGGGGTAATCCAACTGCTATGAGCATCGTAGAAACAAGGGTTGCCTCTCCCCAAGCGTATATTATAGGAAGTGGAGGCATTAGGGATGGGCTCGATGCAGCAAGGGCTATATCGATAGGTGCTGACGTTTCAGGGATTGCATTTCCAGTACTTAAGGCTTTAGATAAGGGCGGGGAAGAGGGACTTGAGTCATTTATTGATAACTTCATCTATCAGCTCAAGTCATTAATATTCCTTGTCGGTGGGAAAGATGTGTACTCACTATGGAGAAAACCCGTCATAATTTGGGGGAGGCTAAGGGAAGAAATGCTATCAAGGGGTATAGATATAGATGAGTATTTGAACAGGAGGATATACACCCTTATTTGGAGGCGAAAGCTATATGGAGCTTAAGGAATATAGTCATGCAGCTTTGGATGTGATGGTAGAGAAATACCGCAATCTTATAGATTCATATATATTTGATATTATGAAAGGGGAACCAGAGGCTTTGTATAAGGCATCGACCCACCTAATAAAAGGCGGAGGGAAGAGGTTAAGGCCGATTATAGTTTTAGCTTCATCTAGAGCTCTAGGGGGTCCTAAGGCCGAGGCTAAGGCAATATACTACGCTACTGCGATTGAGGTGCTACACAACTTCAGCCTGGTTCACGATGATATAATGGATAATGATGATTACAGAAGAGGTATACCAACTGTTCATAAGGTATATGGTATACCAACAGCCATACTTGCTGGTGATTTGATGTTTTCCTATGCATTTGCAATTCCTTATTTAGCGAAAAAAGCTGGTGCAAGCGATGGCGAGGTATTGAGCGCAGTAAATATAATTGTTGAAGGCTCTAAAAAGATAGCTGAGGGTCAAGGGCTTGACATGCTCTTTGAGAAGACGTGGGAGATAGGTGAAAAGGATTACCTAAGGATGATTTATTTGAAGACAGCTGCATTAATAGAGGCCTCGTCAAAGCTAGGAGGGATCGCTTCCGGTTCTTCGGATGAGATAGTTGAGCTTATTGGGCAATATGGGAGGCTTGTAGGCCTTTCTTTCCAGATAAAAGATGATATCCTTGGAGTGTTTGGAGACCCTAAGGTTACAGGCAAGCCTCAATACAGTGACTTAATAAGGGGAAAGAAAACCATACTGGTATTATACGCAGCTTCAAGAAAGAAGGAGTGGAAGGAGCTCTTTAAGAAGATATTTGAGGGAGATAATTCTGAAGAGACAATAAAGGAGGGTGCGGATATTATAAAGGAGTCAGGAGCCTTAGATTATGCCCAAAAGCTTGCAAAGAACTATTCTGACAATGCAGTTGAAAGGTTAGAGACAATTCATTCCATGGGGGCTATAAAGGAAGAAGAATATTTCGATGCATTAAAAGACATAGCAGTATTTTCTTTCTGGAGGAACAAGTAAGAGTGGTGCAAATTGGATAAAGAGAGCGAGCTAGACAAAATAGTATTTGTATTCACCCTTAAAAATGCGATTAAACACAATGGGAAGGCGATGGTTAAGAGCGTGGTTTCATCTATAGTTGCAGAGAACCCTGAACTAAAGAAAAACGCTAGAGAGATAGCGAAGCTAGCAAGGGTTTATGTAGACAAGGTAAATTCTTTAAGCTTAGACAAACAAAAAGAGGAGCTTGCAGGCCTTGGTGTAGTATTAGAAGAAAAGAAGGAGGTGGTCGGAGAAGAAAAGAAACAGCTCCCTCCATTACCAAATGCCGTGGAAGGGGGCGTTGTTACAAGGTTTGCGCCAAACCCGGATTTTGTAATCCACATAGGGAATGCAAGGCCGGCTATATTAAGCTATGAGTACGCAAGGCTCTATAAAGGAAAGATGATATTGAGGTTTGAAGATACCGATCCTAGGACAAAAACCCCACTGGTAGATGCGTATGAATTAATCCGGGAAGACCTGAAATGGCTTGGAATAGTGCCCGATGAAGAATACGTGCAAAGCAGGAGGTTAGAGATATACTATGGTATTATAAAAGACATGATAATCAGGGGCTGCGCCTATGTCGATCTCAACGTAGATAAGAGCAAGGAATTGCTCGCAGTTGGTAGGGAGCCGCCGGATAGAAATAAGGGGGTAGAAGAGCAACTTGAAGGCTTAGATAGGATGAAAGAAAACTATTTTGGAGAAGGCCAGGCCGTGATTAGAGTAAAGACAGACGTTAGGCATCCAAATCCAAGTATTAGGGACTGGATAGCCTTTAGAATAATAGATGCAGAAAAACACCCACATCCAATTGTTGGTAGCAAGTATTTCTTATGGCCCACCTATAACTTCGCTGTGAGCGTAGATGATCATTTGCTCGGCATCACTCACGTATTAAGGGGGAAGGAACATGAGCTGAACACCGAGAAGCAGAGGTATGTATATAACTGCATGGGTTGGAACACGCCAAACTATATACACTTCGGTAGGCTTAAGCTAGAAGGATTTATAATGAGCAAGAGCTATATAAGGAAGGTCATGGATGAGAGGCCAGGTGAATTTTTAGGCTATGATGATCCTAGGTTTGGAACGATATCAGGTCTAAGGAGGAGGGGCATACTGCCTGAGTCCATAAAGGAGCTAATAATGGAGGTAGGCGTAAAGCCTGGAGATGCCAAGATTAGCTGGGCAAACTTGGCCGCAATTAATAGGAAAAGGCTTGATTATATGGCTGATAGGCTGATGTTTGTAGAAGACCCTGTTAGATTTAAGTTGATCCAAGATAATTGCCTAACGGCAACGATACCATATCATCCAGATAGGAGGGAGAGGACTAGGAGTATAAGGGTGTGCGATAGCGATAGGGTATACATAAATAGGCAAGATGCTTCTAAAAAGGAATTTAGGCTCGTGGGCCTGGGCAACTATGAGGTTGTTGAAGAAGGCATAAAGTTTATAAATGATAGCCTTGAATATGCAAGGAAGAAGGGGCTACAAATAATACAATGGGTTCCTGAAAAGGATGCCTTAGGAATTGATGTTTTAGAGCCAAATGGACTGGAGTTTGTTAAGCATAGTGGGTTCGTGGAGGGCACTATAAGGGCATACGCTGAAGGCACAAAAATACAGTTCATACGGTTCGGCTTTATTATTATAGATTCTTTGAACCCGATCAGAATATTTTACATACATAAATAAAAAAAGGCTTAACGTAGATTAGAGTAATTGCTTAACAAAAGGACATTTTCCTTCCTTCATCCTTATTAGCGCATTCATCGGTATGAGATGGTAGCCGGTTTTAGCTATAGTCTCATATATTACCTCATACGTTGCCCTCTCGAACACCCAAAAGGCCAATGCAGTAGTAAAGTTTTCCAGTTGCTCCTTTATTTCTTCCTTAACATTGTTTAAATATGAAGTAATTATTTCATTTGACGATACATACTCCCAGCTCAATATGCTGTCATCAATAAGGCTTATCGAATCTTTTAAGCTTAAACCATTAATTATTTGTAGTGCCATGGCTGCAGTATAGTCTATGCTACGGATTAATGATGCAATATCCCTTTCAGGTGTTTCCTTATCGAGCTTATTTGCTGGATACTTAAATGGCTCGCCTTCAAAATCAACGAAGTACATCTCTTGTCCATTGACTATTATCTGGTATAGGTGTAGGTCACCATGTATCCTCATTAATCGCCTGCCAACCAAGTTTTTTATTACACCTTTGCTAATTTCTTTTAACTCTTCCATAGAGTCTAAAGCCTCATACACCATGTTTTTCTCTTCTGGGTCAAGGCTCTCTGCCCTTTC
>WAJZ01000064.1 GCA_015523575.1 Candidatus Hestiella acidicharens
GATCATCAACAGGTCGATGGTATAGAAAAGGGTAAGAAAGAGGTAAAAGACCTCGTTGGATAATCACTATTTTAACATAATTTTTTATTTAGTTATAGTTACTTATGCTTTACTCTTTATTTCTGCAATTAAGGAAGCCTATGTTGGCCTCTCTTTCAGTTACAACTCCCTCTGCTCAGCCTTTTCATCAACTTCAGAGGTAATACCATTCTTCATCGGGCTATGTAAACACTTTTGGCTTTTAAAATATAAGAGCTTTTCCCAGCAATTAATTATAGTGGCCCCGCTGTCTCACATTGCCCGAGACCTCTTTTGAGGGATGAAGATGAAAGGCAAATGGTAACGCGGGGCACATCATTGTAATAAAAATTTATGGGGTTGAGTGCAGTTTTGGTTTATATGCCTTTAAGGTCTTTAATAGGCTCTGCTTATTTGGATATTTAATTTGACAGCTGGGAAGCGTCTAAATGCTTGGGAAAAGCTAATAAGAAGAAAAATGATAAACCTCCCTTTTCTTGCGCTAATGAGAGTAAGGTTACCATTAAGGGCTTGAGGTTATGCTTAACTTCCAGTAAAGCGGGTCAAGCAATATTCATTAGCGTAGCCCTTAATGAACCGCTAACAAAGATGGGGTGGAGGAGGGAAGGGAAAAAGCCTTTGCATAATTACCAAAGTTACAAAAATAACGAAAAATATCATATAGAGGTAACCGCTATGAAGAGTAGCACCCAATAAAATAAAAACAAAGAAAAATAACCAACAATTACGGGTTAAAAAAGTATTCTGATTTATTGCCCTTATCGATAACCTTAATTCCTAAACTTAGTAACCTAGACCTTATCTCGTCGGCTAGGTCATACATCCTCTTTTCCCTTAACTGTCCTCTCACCTCAAGTATAAGGTCTATTAGCTTTGTAGAGATCTCCCTTTCGGAGGGAACAAAACCTTGTAGCATGATCTTATCTAAGATCCCATAAAACCTGTTTAGCTCATAAAGAACTTTATAAAGATATGACACAAGGGCAAATGATTCGGAGAATTGTACCTCTTTGTAATATAGTTCGGTAAGAGCCCGCAAATACTTTACGGCTTCTCCCATGTTAAAATCATTATCCATAGACTCATACCACTTATTAGCCAAGTCAATAGTACTTAGGAGCGTTGCTAAATCCTTGTCATTAATATAACTTATATATTCTTCTTTTTGGATCCTTTTCATTAAATCCTGCGCAATGAAGCTTAGCCTATCAAAAAGCTTCCTCGCCTGGTTCAGGCTTTGATCTGAATACTCAATAATTGTTCTGTAATGAGAGCTAAGTATCCATAACCTGAGAGTTTCAGGACCCCACTCGGAAATGGCCTCTTTTAACGAGATTATATTTCCCAAGCTCTTACTCATCTTTTCTCCTTTAACTGTTAGCATGCCGGAGTGCAACCAATATTTTACCCATGGCCTTCCTCCAAAATAGGCCTCACTTTGCGCTATTTCGTTTTCATGGTGAGGAAATATTAGGTCTGAGCCGCCGCCGTGTATGTCTATATATCTTCCCAGATACTTTGTACTCATCACACTACACTCAATGTGCCACCCAGGTCTTCCTCTTCCCCAAGGGCTTTCCCAGAAAGGTTCCCCTGGCTTTGCAGCTTTCCAAAGAGCAAAATCATAGGGATTTTTCTTTTCTGAGACCTCTTCTCCTTGATTCCAAAGCCTTTTATTGAAGTTCCCGCTTAGCCTACCATAGCTGGGTTGTTTATCAACATCAAAATAGACACTACCCCTTGGAGAAACGTAGGCAAAACCCTTATCAATAAGCCTTTCTATGAATTCGATTATTTCCCTTATATGATCTGTTACCTTAGGATGTAAATCAATTCTTATGTTAAGCTTCTTTATTTCATCTAGATAATCCTTTGTATATACCTCTGAGATTTCTTTCCAAGAAGTCCCAAGTTCCCTTGCCCTATTAATTATCTTATCATCAATATCAGTTATATTCTGAACGTATATGGTATTATAACCCTTTAGCGATAGATATCGCCTTATGCCATCAAATACAACAAAGGTTCTTGCGTGTCCTATATGGGCATAGTCATATACTGTAGGGCCACATACATACATGTTTACTATATGCTCGTTCCACGGGTGGAATACCTCATTTCTCTTGCTATACGTGTTCTGGACGCGCAACACAATAACTTTTTCACCATCATTTCTTCTAGCAAAAAATCTTTTAAGTCTATTGTATAATAAAAACGTTAAAACGCATTCTTTTATTCACTGTAACATAATAGTTTAAATAGTTAAAGGGCAAGTAATAAACAAAGGTAGAACCCCTATAACCATAAAAGAATTGCCTAAGTATTATTGAGGTGTGTAGCTTTTTCCAGGATATCCTCTTTTGCATAATGAATAGACTTTTGCATAATGAATAGAATAGTGAGCCCTTGATAGAAGGCGCATATAAAGGTTCTTGGCTGGGTTTCCATCAATAGAGGCAATAATATGCTCCTACGAATTTAGGGGACTGAGGAAATTCCAAGGCTTATATGGATTTACTAAGCCCATTTAGGCTGAAAACCGTTTCCTGCCTACGGTCTCTGGTCTCCATGGGCCAATCCATCAAGGTATTTGATCATGCTCTGCCTATGGCTCTGCGTTTAAGGAGTCATTAGTGAAGCTTGGCACCTTTCCGCAGCAACTATAGCCTATTTTAGCAAGCTTTAATTTTTCTTTACCAGCCCATACCATAAAGATATATCGGAGCCTAAAAGGACCTAAAAAACAAACTAAAAGCTGCAACCTTATCCTATTCTTGATATATACTCACTATATAACGACCTTATATAGCTGACCCAGGTAGAAAGACCCTCTGGTTTCTCTGGATATATATCATAAGCTTTTTGAACTCTTTTCATATAATCGCCAACTAAAACTAGCTTAGAAAGTAATGAGGGTTTTGCAAGCATTTTTAAAGCAAGGGTAGCCTTTTGAAGGGCCCCCATATTTACATTTAGCTCCCCCTTGACACTTGTCTCGTAAGCATCCTTGGCCTTCATCACGCCATGCTTAAGACCGTACTCTATTTCATCATTTGAAAGCCTCTGTAGGAATATTCTAAATATGTCTAAAGCAGCTTGCCTCCTCCCAACGGAATTGTTATATGCTATGTTTAATTCCCAGAGACTCCTAGCACTAAAGTCTCCAGCTTCAAAGGCCTTCAAAATTACCTTTGATGTATGGTAAGATGAAAGAAAGGCATATCCCATCCCACCACCATGAACAGGGTTGACGGTAAAACCATTATCGCCAATCCCTATAAAGTTGTCCCATACTAGCGTGTTTGCTGGTCTTCTCGTTGGAACCCTGGAACCAGAAGCACTTGCTATACCTTCATGATTTCTAACCATATCAAACCCTTCTAACCTTTCCTTAAATATAGATTTTGGTGAAGGATAGCCCTTGCCATCCTGTACGCCCAACCCTATATTAGCCCTATTTTTGCCCTCTGGAAAGAACCACCAATACCCACCGGGAGCTATCTCTTGGTCAATGTAAATCCTGATGTAATTTGGCTCCTCTATGTTGTAGGCAAGGTCCCTAACCTCTCTGTAAGCTATGTTAGAATCTAATGGGTCGAGCGTTTCGTTAGGTGGCCAATCATTAGGGAGTTGCCTCCTTATGAGGGCACTATTGCCAGTAGCATCTACTATTATCTTGCCCTTAAACAAGGCCTTCTCTCCATTAGGTAAAACGGATACAACACCTGTGAGTTTGCCCCCTTCCATTTTTACTGAGCTTACCCTTGTATTCAAAAATATTGATACTCCAGACCTTTCAGCTTCCTTTACCATCTTCTTGCCATATTCGTTCCTGTTTATCATAAAGCCTTCTCCTTCAACCTTAAGCGTTATATCTCTCTTTGGGCTTATCAAATATATACCATCAACCTTCTGGTTAAGTTCCTTCTCCTCAGGATATGGCAACCCTGTCTCATCAAAGTGGTGTTTTCCAATAGCATCTCCACAGGGCTTCCCCCAAAGCCCTTCCACCCCAACCATATCGATACCTGCTACATTTAATCCGCTCTTTCTCAGGAAATAAGCTAAGGTGGAACCGGCCGGACCCAAGCCAACTATCACTACATCAAAGTTATAGGCCTTACTCAACCTTCTCCCCAAACCATTATATTTGTGAGGGGTTTATAAAGAAAAATTATTAACAATAGACATAAATAAGGTCTTCGCCCTTCGAGATAGCTTTAATAGGCTCCGAGCCTTTACTATTATGGGTGAAAACATGAGCGACAGACCTAATAGAAGGAGATCAATATTCGATCTCTTTGACGATATTATAAGGCAAATGGAAGAAGAAATGAGAAACTTTGAAGAGAGCTTCGGAGGATTTAATAACATTGCAAAGGATAGTAAGAAGGAGAATCCATTCTACTATGGCGTAAGGATTTTCGTAGGACCCGATGGGATCCCAAAGGTTGAAGAGTTTGGGAACGTGAAGAAGGGGAGATATGGGAGGCCTATAATAAGCGAAGAAATAGAGCCAATGGTAGACGTAATAGA
>WAJZ01000065.1 GCA_015523575.1 Candidatus Hestiella acidicharens
AGCCGTGTAGCTCTATGACGTTATTTGAGCCTGCCCTCTGGTGGAGCCCGTCAACGTTCTGCGTTATGACAGCCTTAACTATACCCTTCCTTTCAAGTTCAGCTATGACCTTGTGGGCAACGGTAGGCTTTGCCCTCAATATAATTCCTATCCTCCAGGCGTACCATTCCCAAACCCTTAGTGGATCCTTATTAAAGGCCTGTGGAGTTGCTAGCTCTTCTGGCCTATACTTATTCCAAAGGCCATCTTTTCCCCTAAAAGTAGGTATCCCTGCCTCTGCTGAGATGCCAGAGCCTGTAAACACGACAGTATAGCTCCTAGTTATTATATCAACAGCGCTCTTCACTGCCTCTTCCACTACAGGGCACCTAATAATATCTGTTGATGCACCTTTTATATACCATTACAATAGGAGCTATATAAGCCTGTGAAAAAGTAGCTTGTTATGGTTTTGCTTCAAGTATCTTAATACCAAAGGGACCCCTTATTGAGATCTCCATATTCAGGGACTTTGCAACCTCATCAATAATTGACCTATAGGAAGCAATATTTCCACCCTGCTTCAGCGCTGCATTAATGAGGGATGAAGAAGAAACGGTTAGCGTAAGCCTTTTGTTTTCTATAGTGAAGGAACCACTATACTTATAAAACCTCCACTTACCCCTAAGGTCTATGCTTTCTATTCTAAGTGGAACCCCATTAATGTAAATTTTAAACATAAAAATTGCACCAAAAAAATTTTTGGTTATTGCTTCTTTTCTTCAACAGCTTCATTAACAAACCTTGCAGTTATTTTCCCTCTTACATCAGAGATCTCAAACTCGAAGGCCTTCGGTATCTGTATTTCGCCTACGCTCTCCTTGCCCGGAACCTTTAAGGTCTCAAAAAGCTTTCCTATAACGTCATCACTTATTTCCGCATCCAAGTTTATCTTTATGTTAGCCAAATCGCCTCCCCATCTATTTTTTGCAGGGAAAGTTATTAAATGGTTTCACTGTTTTCTGCGCCTCATTGATATGCTGTCTCTCCGAGCTCCGCTAGATCTAGCCCTTCTTTAAGCTCTTCATCTGTAACCCTCAGCTTCATTGTCTTGTCTATAAGCCATAGTATCCCATAGGTTAATGCAAACGAATACCCTGCACCAAGGACTGCCGATGCTACCTCTTTCCCAAAGAACACCGCGTTACCGTAGATAAGGCCGTTGGAACCTAGAATGGCTGCCGAGCCAAATATACCCAAGAGTATGATACCTGTAAACCCTCCAATGCCGTGTACCCCCCAAACGTCTAATACGTCGTCCCAACCCTTCCTGTTCTTTAATTGCACTGCTCCATAGGTGGCTAATGAAGCAACTATGCCTATTACAATGCTTGCCTGCGGGTTTACATAGCCTGCGGCTGGGGTTATAGTTGCTAGGCCTGCAATGGCGCCTGTGCAAAAGCCCGTTGTGCTAAGCTTCTTGCCCCTAGCAATATCAAGTAATACCCAAGTTATCGCTGCAAATGAGGCTGCTACTTGGGTGTTTGAGAAAGCAACTGCCGCATCTCCACCCGCTCTTAAGGCGCTACCAGCGTTGAAGCCAAACCAGCCAAACCAGAGGAGTGCTGTACCTAAAGCAACAAGTACCACGTTGTGGGGGTTATCCTTTTCTTTCTTCACACCTAAATAAAGGGCTGTTGCAAGCGCTGAGAAACCAGCAGTAGTGTGTACAACTATCCCCCCAGCAAAGTCCTCAGCACCCCATTTCTGGAGGAAGCCACCGCCCCAGAGCCAGTGTGCAACTGGAAAATAGACTATAAAAGACCAAAGCGTTAAGAACACTATGTATGCCTTGAACTTCATTTTATTCGCAAAAGCCCCTGTAATCAACGCAGGCGTTATTACTGCGAACATCAACTGGAACATAGCATATGAAAGCAGCGGTATTTTATATGCCGTTAGGCTTGTGGCTTCATGGATGTGCATGAAGAAGGCATACCTGAGGCTACCTATGAATCCGTACCCGACGCTTGGCCCAAATGCAAGGGAAAATCCTGCTATTATCCATAGTATGGTTACCCAGCCTAGGGAGAAGAAGGACTCCATCAATATCGTGAGCACATTCTTCTTTCCTACAAGTCCCCCATAGAAGAGGCCTAGACCAGGCGTCATTATCATTACAAGCGCAGCCGAGAGGAGCACGAAAGCCGTGTTTCCAGGCAATATCGTAGACATAACGCCTCACCATCTACAACTTATTTTTATGGTTTTATTAAATATAAATGTTTTTGTTATTTAGCAAAAAGATTAAAAAATACTTCTGCTTAATGCATTTAATAAGAGGTAATACGCGCCTACTACCTAGGAATTATTGTTATGATGCAAAGGCTTGTAGTGACGGGTCAATAATACAATTTTATGAAGCCAAGCTATAAAAATGTTGCTAGCTGATCCCCTCTCACCCTAGATAGCTAGGATTCTTGGTGTTGATAAGGCGAGAGGTTTTGAGGCTACATCCAATTTGGGTTCAGCCTCAGGCTTCCAGCCCTTTATTCATATCCCGCTTAGGGGACTCGAAGGCTATGAGTATTCCTTTAACTAGGATATTTGCATGCATCTATAATATCGGCATTAAATGCTTTGTTTATGGTTATAAATTGTCTCTTGTAAAAACCTCACTCTTCAGAGTGGGGGATACATAGGGTTAGAGAGCAGTTAAGTCTAAATAGTATTAAATTCCTAGTGACCTCCTCACCAGACTAAAGTCGGGCCACCATGAAGCCCCGTTAGGGGAGGTTGGGGGAGCGTGCAGGGCGAACCTGTACCCCCTTCGGGCTGGATCACAACAGCCTCTGCCATGAGCATATGGCCCATAGCTAGTTTCAAGATATTTTTAGCTCCGTTCACATCGGCATTAATCTGATAGCCACAGTCATTGCAGATAAAAACTCCCTGATGAGGTCCTTTTTATGTTCATTGAACCGCATCTAGAACATTGCTTCGACGTATTGTACCCTGGAACTTCTATCACAACAATTCCTCTTTCCATTGCTTTGTATTTAATATACACCTTCAAGCGGTAGAAGGGCATGGAGTTTACCTTCCTATTTACTTTTCTTCCTTTGTTATTGTTTCTGATATCATTAGGGTTGCCTATAGCGATTATTGCGTTATATCTCTCTCAGCTTCATTCACTATGTCTTTTGCAACCTTGTACAATTCATTATCAATAATTTTTCTCCTTATGTCCTATCTTCTTTACCGCCTTAAGCTTTTTCTCCCTATCAAGCTTCTTCTTAAGCCGGAAATACTTTCCTCTAACCTTTCTAACCCTCTTGCCATAGAATACTGGTTTACTGCGGTGGAGTGCCACTGGCACTCCAACTCTTACTTTTTGATTCTGTCCTCGGCGTAGGCATCCGGCTCATCCTCTAGAAATTCCTGGAAACTTTCTTCCTGAAGATGTAGGAGAGAGTATTCTTCCAAGTACTCTATGAATTTGTCAATCTCATCGCTAATCGCGAGGTCAAGAATAGCTTCAATCATATGCTTAACCTTCTCAACATCGACACCTTTAGGCACCTTAACAACTACCTCAGGCAATATTAGCACCTCTCCATGTAGTAGTAAACAGAACCTTATCAACATTCCTAAATCTTATACTTTTATACTGCTTTAAGACGTATGTTAAAGATTATAATGAATAATGTTTACTAGCACTAAAAACCTTGTGGTGGCCCGCTAGGATTTGAGTCAAGACCCCCAGCTCCGAAGGCCTGAGAAATATAAACTATGTTTCCAATGGAAACCATAAACTGGAAACAATATGCAGAAATGATTACCATTATGGATATCAACAGAGATAGTCTGGAAACACCCTGGAGGAAAGGCTAATTGCTCCAACGTATATAATATCAAAGTGGGGATCTGAGTTGTCCAAGGTTATACGTGTAAGGTATGAGAAGGGTGTGTTAAAGCCGCTTGATAGTGTTGAGTTTAGGGAGGGTGAGGAGCTACTAGTAAAGATTATAGAGGTTGAGAGGAGGAGAAGGGTTCTCCGCAAGTACCGTGGAGTGCTAGGTCCTGCGCCTAAGGAGCTCCTCGACAGGTTCATGTTGGAGGCGGAAGAGCAGTAATGCTCTTTCTGGACGCTAATGCAATACTCTATTATCTTCATGGCGTAAAACCATATTCTCAGATTGTAGAGGATACATCCTCAAGAGAGGACTAGCTATACACAAGCATACGCGTGTTAGATGAGACCATTTTCACCATAGTGAGGACAAAAGCATGGATAAAACTAGGAATACGACGCATAGAAAAATTAAGGGAGTATATACAAAAACATGGATATGACTTCTTCGAAGAGAATATTGACGAACTATACGAATTCCTAAAGGAGGCAAACGTGGCCGTGGTAGAAGATAAAGCATCACCCCACGAACTCATAGATATGGCCAAGAACTTCCACCTGTTACCAGCGGACGCACTAATAGCACTAACATGTAAGCATTACGGCATAAACACTATCCTAACCTTTGACGAAGACTTTAAGAGAGTCCCTTGGCTGAATGTTATTCCATAAGCAATTTCTCTCTTCATGACTATCATTCTGAATTATTAAGTGTGAGAGGTCTCGATAATATTTCGTGCCTCATTACGTTACATATTCTGCATTTGAGCTAGCGAAGGTTTTAGTTGTTGTGGTGACCCGCTAGGATTTGGACTCAGGACCCCCATGGCTCCGAAGACCGGCGATATAAAAACTAAGTTTCCGGTGGAAACCGGTAGAAACCATAAACTGGAAACACTTTTCACAAACGATTATCTGTACCGAATATCACGGAGGATAACCTGGAAACAAGTTTAAAACGAAGATATTAAGTGAAGGACCTTTATACTTGCTCTACACCAAGCCTAGGGTAATGTTTTTAACCCATATTGGAGACTATGTAATAAATGGAGGAGTTCTCTCGAAGCAGATGGGTGACCCGGAATGGACATTCAAGAAAAGAGTCTCAAAGAGCTACATAGGAAGGCGCTTGAGGTAGCTGAGAGGCTGAGCGAGGATGAGAAGAAACTGATTGAGAAAATCGTTGAGTCGTCTCCAAACAGTATTATGTACCTGGGCTATATACCGGTGCACCTCCGGGGATCATCTGAGACATGAAGACTTTATTCGAGCTACTGAGAGAGGAAACCCCTGGTAACATAAGGACAAAGCTCCTATCAAAAATTAATGATGTTATTAATAATCTTTTTAGTTCTGGCCAAAAGGCTTGCACATTATCCCTTATAACTAATGTTTTTAGCCCGATAGCTCTACCTATAGGCGCTATGCTAAACGTGCATGCAATGCAGATACTCGAGCAAGCACTAATAAGGTTTAGAAAAGACGGTTGCGAGGACTTATACGTCATACTCTCAACGCTTGGCGGGGATATACATTTTCCAGAACTCTTCATAGGTAAAGTTCGTGGGCTTGACTTCAAAAGGATAAACATAATTATACCCAGCATAGCTATGTCCGCAGGAACTCTACTGACAATGCTTTCAGACCGAATCATAGGCTTCTCATTCGCATCCATAGGCCCGGTTGACCCTCAGCTAATAGTCCAAACTCCTCAAGGTCTCCGTGTGGTCTCCGCAATAGCATATAAACGCCTTATCGAAGAAACTCTGCCTGGACTCGCAGATGAGAAAAATCTCGGTGTAGATGGTCTTTCACGACTCTACATTGCCCAGGACATGTATCTGTATCAAGAGTCTTTAAGAAGCCTAGATTACGTAAAACGCGTGTTACACAGCAACGTGAAACCCAAACTAAATGAGAATAAGTTTAAAGAACTCTTAAGCATCTTTTTGACAGATGTTGAAACTCGCAGCAAACCGTTAGGTCTACTGGTATTAAAAGAGCTGGGATTTGACGTAATCTTTCTAGATAGCGACGATAAGTACAAAGAATTAGCAGAACTTATAGCAGAATATTATAGCAGAGTTGAACATGCATTCGTCTTTGAACCCTCGAAAGGTGCCAGAATACTACTTATAGGAGCACCATTTGGCGAAATAATGCAAGAAGCCATAATCCAAGTGGTACAAGCACCACAGCCTAGAGTAAGTCCTCCCAGCCAGCAACCAAGAAAAGAAGAGAGCACTAAGAATATCTAAGTATTAGGTTTTCTATAAGCTAAACATTTAGAAATAATCAGAAACTTACCTAACTGCATGTATCTCCTTAGGTCAAGAAGAATCAAGTTAATATCTATAAAAGGCCCTTGTACAGGAATAATATAGTGTCTATTGAGGTAGTGCATAATGAATATGGGACTAGTAAACTTCATGGAGGTTCTAAGGTATGGAGTGCTCATACGAACTTGCTGAATCCACGCTGAAGCTAGCAGAAAAAGAACTTGAAATAATTCGTGTTCATAAAACTAGAGTGATTGAATATGCACCTCATATAGCAAATGCTACAGAATACTTAGCTAAGGCATTAATATACGCCATTAACGTAAACAAAACGTAGACAAGGATACGTGTAGAGAGACAAGAAAAAGGCATGATGTAAGCGAACTTCTCGTTAAGGTGTACACAGGGGGTTCTATACCGTTGCAGGAGGATGATGTAAAGGCTATTGCGGGTATTGCGTTTCTAAATGCTATGTTATGCAATAGTACTATACGTGGAATAATTCGTTACGGGATAGAGTCGCTTGGCATACTATTTCATGAAGCAACCACAAAATCTTCTATTATCCTATATGAATGGAGAGAACTACTTGAGCATGCAGTTAGCCTTCTCGATAAATACTATGGAAAGGTCGAAGACATAGTTAAGCGAGCAGGAACCTTCATTATCGAAGTAACCCCACACAGCTTCTTAGAAAGACGAGAAGGCGATAGAGTCATTAAGCAAACAAAAATAATTATTTCTACGCTCAGACTCACAGCTAATTATGCGCATGCAAGAGTAAGGATAAGTCTACAAGACAATCTTCTCAAAAAAACTTACAGGGTACTAGTAAAGTTCAAAGTAGGGGGTGAGATTAAAGTTCCTGTACGATGTGAAGTATGCCTATGGAAGAGGGAAGGACAACGCGTAGAACTTGCTAATGATGACGGTACTGGTTCACCTAAGGACTACATATACTTAGCTGGTGGAGAAGGAACCATTACTGTATACGCTGGGCTAGTCAACAATATGACGATATGTGAAATCGAACCCAGGGTATGGAAACCTGGTGGAGTTAAGGTTATCGAGGTAATTATAGAGGAAAGTATATAAAATATAATGGAACAATCTCAGTGAAAAGACTAGTATTATTTTAAGAAATAGAAAGACTGCAAAACCTCTTTATTTCAAGTATTCTCTATATGGTGAACCTAGCTGAACATTTATTAATCATATTTCTAATAAGAAACACAAAATAGAAACAAGGTTCAAAAGTGGTTATCAATTTGTATGCCTAAGAAGATAATATGGAAACTTATGATTCTCTCTTTTGTTTAAGCCGAGCAGTAAAGTATCTGAGTAATGCTTGGCCAGTTACAACAGCGAACTCTACAAGTTGTTTGTTTACATTAATGGCTCCTTCATGTGCGAATAGCCCTCCTAGAGCACTACGTAACGCTCTATATACCTTAGCGATAGCGTCTTCTTCTCCTTCACCAGTAATAGCAAATGCCGAAAACCTTGGCTCTCATCGTTCTATTGTTTTCAGTACGTTCTTCAATAAGACCAGCATCATAGTTCTGGAGACCTCTTACAAGGGCATTCAGGGCTCTACGAATATTTGTAACAGCATCATAGTACTCTCCTATACGATAACTCTTCCACGCATTTTTCAAGTAGTCCAATGCATTCCTTAGCTCCGGGATATCAATGGGTTCAGGTAGTTCTACGACCGTTACTTCCATGTAGCCCACTTTCTTAAGTATTCTCTCGACCCAGTCAGACTTTGCTATTCTTATGTATGGCCTTCCAGCATGGCTTACTGGGAGTGCTGTTGTCTTAGTTCCTACCCATAGATTTAGCCTAATTGCAAATAGGAAGCCTTCTCCCTAACGAAGCATCTTAAGCCTACTCAAAGCTATTGGCGAAGAGCTCCGCTAAGGTGTATATGTTAATAGACCTTTGCTTAAATATGCTGTTTAAATCTCCTAGAGAAGTTTTTCGGGAGAGTCTTTGTTCCAGAAGCTTTCTGGAGCGAAATAAAGGTAAGCCTGACGCTGAGGGATAATGAGGATAATTTTTATATAAAGAAAAGTGTGCCAAGAAGTTGATAACTCTTTTTGAGCAATTCGCAGGCAGAGATAAAGTAGAAGCAATAGTTCTAGCATTGAGGCTCGCTTAAGCATTATGGTAAAAGTCATTTAACTACCAATGTAGATAATTATATATGGAGGTAGGTGAATTGTCTAAGGTTGTGCGGGCTAAATATGAGAAGGGAGTTCTCAAACCTCTAGAACCGGTTGATCTTAGGGAGGGAGAAGAGGTTCAAATAGTTATAAAGCCAAGCGAATTAATTGCCGAGAGATTTTATGGTATTGCGAAAAAGCATAGACCAGATCTCAAGAGGGAGGAGTTCTTAGAGGTTCTCGAGGAGATAGAGGATGAAAGTATTCGTGGACTCTAGCACCATGCTAGCGTTCCTTGCAGGCCAAGATGATAGAGCCCAAGAACTCATAAGGAAGATCGAAAATCACGCAGCCACAGGCTACATTAATCCATTGGTAGTTGATGAGGTCATATACGGCTATCTAAGGCTTACAACTAAGCTTAGCTCAAGGAGGATAAGACAGCTACTGGCGAGGAAAGACAAGAGACTCACAAGCCTGGTCAGAAATGATGTCTTGCCCGTGCTAAAACTCTTTGTATCATTACCACTAGCGGCAGAGCCTGGAGAGATAATTAAGTTTATGGAGGAATATGGCTTAATGCCCGCAGACGCGATAATAGCAGTAACATGCAAACACTACGAGATAAACACCATAGCGACTCTGGATGAGGACTTCAAGAGGGTACCATGGCTAAAGGTAATCCCCTAAAGGTATTAATAGATCCGAAAAGACCTTTAGCAATAGATCATGTATACGTGGTTATCAGGCTTGCAGGGCTGTTTCATAGATAGCAACAAATGAAATATTTAAATACTTTCCACAGATAATCAT
>WAJZ01000066.1 GCA_015523575.1 Candidatus Hestiella acidicharens
AGGCTGCTCTCTCTAATAGATGCAATAGGAACCCTGGAAGGAGGGGGGTGGCTGAGAGGGAAGAATAAAGCAACCGAAGGTATTGTAAGGTTAACAGCATCGATATCGAAGGCGTTAAATCAAAAGAAGGAGGAGGGTGTGTGGGTGAAATACGTAGAGTGGGCTTCAAACCCCTTGCCTTTTGAACAATCTTTCTTTAGGGAGTCCGATAACAAAATAAAAAACATAGTAGACCTGGGAATTGAGGTTTCAAAAGAGAGTGATATTGAGATTAAAAACGCTGCGTTTGAACTAGCAATCTCTGCTAAAAATTTAGGTTACTTAAAGTTTGTTGATGCAAGGGGTAGGTGGAAAAAGAGGGGGGCCTCGGCGCTTGCTTCTGCTCTCTATAAGGTGCTGAAGGCAACAACCGCTCTCCTAGTAGAAAAGGAGGACGGAATCAGGCTCCTTATAATAAGGAGCGGAAAGGGTGAGGCCCTAAATATAATGCAACGCCTCTTCTCCAGCGGTATAACAAGCGATGTGGGCGGTCATGGAAACATAGCCGTAGCTAAACTAAGGCAGGAGGTTACCATTAAAGAGCTAGAAGATTCTTTAAGGAAAGCCTCCTTACCCTTTGTATATAATAAGGATGATGACCACTCTAAGAAAAGCAGATAGAAAAGCTTATATAGAAGCGATCTCACGAATATTTTATAGGAAACAAATTAGTTTAGTGAATAGGTGGTAAAGATGGCAGGAATCGGCGGTGGTAATATACCTGTGTTAATACTTAAGGAAGGCACCCAAAGGTCTTATGGAAGGGAGGCACTAAGGAACAACATATTAGCGGCAAAGGTGCTTTCTGAGCTATTGAAAACCAGCCTAGGTCCTAGAGGGCTGGATAAGATGTTGATAGACTCTTTCGGTGACATAACAATTTCTAACGATGGTGCTACAATAGTTAAGGAAATGGAGATACAACACCCAGCTGCCAAGCTTCTGGTCGAGATAGCAAAAGCCCAGGACAGCGAGGTAGGTGATGGGACTACTAGCGTAGTTGTTCTCTCTGGTAGCCTATTAGAAAAGGCTGAAAAACTCCTTGAAGATAACATACATCCATCATTAATTATTGACGGGTATACGAAGGCTATGAACAAGGCACTAGAAGTCTTAGAAGGCATAGGCAAAGAAATAGACGTTAACGATGAATCTACACTAAGAAAGATAGTTGCTACAACCATTTCTAGCAAATATACCGGCCAAGGACCAGAAAAGGACAAAATAATAGATATTGTGGTAAGTGCTATAAAGGCGATTGCAGAGCAAAGAGAAGATGGAACCTATAATATAGACTTAGACAACGTCAAGATAGAAAAGAAGAAGGGAGAAGGCCTAGGGGATACAAGCTTAATTAAGGGCGTTGTAATAGACAAAGAGGTAGTCCATCCAGGAATGCCAAAGAGGGTTGAAAACGCTAAGATAGCAGTCTTAGACGCTCCACTAGAAATACAGAAACCAGATATATCAACGAAGATAAGGGTTACAGATGTTGATCAACTAGATAACTTCCTCGAAGAGGAGACGAAGATATTGAGAGAAATGGTAGACAAAATTGCCGAGGCCGGTGCGAACGTTGTCATAACGCAGAAGGGAATAGACGACGTTGCACAGCACTTCCTCGCAAAGAAGGGCATACTCGCGGCTAGGAGGGTGAAGAGGAGCGACATAGAGAAGATAGCTAGGGCTACTGGTGCAAAGATAATCACGAGCATGAAAGATCTAAAGCCAGAGAGCCTAGGATATGCAGAGCTAGTAGAGGAGAGGAAGGTAGGAAATGATAAGATGATATTTATAGAAGGGGCGAAGAACCCGAAGAGCGTAACAATCCTTTTGAGAGGCGTTAATGATATGTTCCTCGATGAAGCCGAGAGAAACCTTAATGATGCATTGCATTCCTTAAGGAACATAATGAGAGAGCCAAAGATAGTTGGTGGGGGCGGAGCCGTAGAGACGGAGCTTGCTATAGCGCTAAGGGACTACGCTAGGACAATAGGGGGCAAGGAGCAACTAGCTATAGAATCTTTCGCCGAGGCCCTAGAAATAGTCCCTACAGTCATATCCGAGAGCTGCGGGTTGGACCCACTTGACACGCTGATGGAGCTCAGGTCGTATCACGGTAAGGGCTCCAAGTTCGCAGGAATTGATGCAATTCAAGGGAAGATCATTGATGATGTAACTAAGAACAATATATATGAACCTATAATAGTCAAAAAACAGGTAATTAAGAGTGCATCGGAGGCTGCTATTTCATTGCTGAAGATAGACGACCTCATAGCTGCCTCCCCGCCAAAGCCTGAGTCAAAGCAGGGCGAAGGATCCTCAGGCCCTTCATATGGAGGAATGCCTTCAGGAATGGGAATGTAAACAATAATTTTTATTAAACGCTTAATTCTTTTTCTATACGCTCTATGAATGAGAGTGCTGAGATGCGAGCCCTAGATTTGCTTAACCCAAAGCTAAAAAGCGTCATAAGGGACTTGGGCTATGAAAAGCTCCTCCCAATACAGGAGAAGGCAATACCCCCCATCTTAAATGGATATAACACCTTGGTGATTTCGCCCACGGGTTCTGGAAAGACGGAGGCAGCGCTCCTACCAGTTACCTCTATGATATTAGATGGTGGCTACGGTAGCAAAGGCATAAAGGCCATCTATATCACTCCCTTGAGGTCGCTTAACAGGGATATAACATATAGGGTGAAAAAAATTGTGACCTCTGTTGGCTTAACGTTACTACTAAGGCATGGAGATACAACTGCAAAGGGAAGGAAGGAGTTCCTAGAGAACCCGCCGGACTTCATGATAACGACGCCTGAAAGCTTAAACCTCCTCATGACAATAAAGGAAAGGAGGTACCTCTGGGGAGAAGTATCACATATAATAATAGATGAGGTACAGGAGGTCCTCGACAACAAGAGGGGCGTGGAGCTCTCCCTTGTCTTAGAAAGGTTAAGCGCACTTTCTAAAAACAAGGTTCAGAGGATAGGGCTGTCAGCAACACTTTCTGATAAAGCAAAGAGGGAAGCCTCTAGGCTAATTGGAAGCGATGCAAGAATTGTTGAGGATTACTCTGGAAAAAGGTACAGCTTTTCCCTATCAATAATCCAAGACACAAACAATTTCTGGAAAAAATCCGTCGAGCAGATCAAAAGCATAATAGCAGAGACCTCAGGATCCCTCTTAATATTTACAAACACTAGGGCCGTTGCCGAAAAGCTATCTTCGGAGCTATCTAGGGATGTAGAAGGGGTTGCAGTACATCATGGAAGCCTTTCAAGGGATGTGAGGGAAAGGGCAGAGAGCACGTTCAAACAAGGAAAATCAAGGGTACTGATAGCGACTTCTTCAATGGAACTTGGCGTAGACATAGGCAAGGTAGATGCTGTGTTACAATTCATGTCACCAAGGCAAGTAATAGCGTTGCTACAAAGGGTAGGAAGGGCTGGTCATAGGATCGGTGATATAAGCAGGGGAACAATACTAACTATGGGCAACCTCTTTGAGGTCCTTGAGTCAGGGGTTATAATAGCTAACGCTAAAAGGAAGGCATTGGAAGACTTGGTCATGCCTAAGAAGTCTCTAGACGCATTAGCTCATCAAGTAGTCGCAATGGTCGTTGGTGGGATATCAAACAACGCTACTAAGATATATAGTATTGTAAGGAGAGCTTATCCCTTCTCGACCCTTTCCAATAGAGACCTAGAAAGGGTTTTGATGCATTTAGACGCTGTAGGGGTAATTAGATACGATGAGGATAGTGGGGAGATTCGCCAGACTAGGAGGACAAGGAAATATTTGTATGGGGTCTCTATGATACCAAGCGAGGTGGTCTTCTCCGTTTATGACATATCCTCTAACACAAGGATTGGGGAGGTTAGTGAAAGGTTTGTCGAGAGCACAATGCTAGAGCAAGGAAAAGAAAAGTTCAGGTTTACCTTAGCTGGGAAGGTGTGGGAGGTTGTAGACATTGACTATGAAGCAGAAAAAATAGAGGCAAAGCCAATAAGCATAGAAGAGGGGTCGATACCGGTATGGGAGGGGGAGCTCATACCTGTATCATTTAGCGTTTCCAAAGGCGTCTGCTCTATAATAACCCTTGGCATGCTTGACAGAAGTAAGTTCGAGGGCCTAATGGCTAAGTGGGGTGTGTCAAGGGAAGTTGCAAGGAACCTAGGGGGCATATTAGAGGAGACTGAAAAGGTTTGGGGGAGGGAAGTAAGCTTCTATAAACCTGTAATAGAAAACGTAAATGGAAGTTCCATATTGTATGTATGCTTGGGAAGCAAAGGGAACTTCCTCCTATCATTGATACTATCCAAGCTAGCTGAGAACAGGGTTAAGTTGCAAATAAACTACATACCTTACGCAATAATATTCACCTCGCCCTCCGGCGTTGACGGTAGGCTGATAGAAGATGCTATAGAAAGGCTGAAGGGTTTGGACGGGCCTGAAGTTGTGGCGTTGGCACAAGATGCTGTAAGAAACTCCTTTGCCTACATATCAAGGTTTCTCCAGGTCTCGAAGAGGCTAGGGGTGGTAGATCCAAGCGTTAAGATACCATTTCAACTTGGGAAAAAGATAGTTGAGGCGTATTCAAGTTCCATAGTAAACGAGGAGACCATAAGGGAAATAATGTATGACAAATTTGACGTGGAATCGGTCCTCAAGTTTAAGGAGGGCGTCAAGGAGGTTAGCGTTGTGAGGCTGAAAGCACCAAGCCCAATTACAAGAGAGGTCTTATCAAATCCCTACCTGAAGAGGGACTTAACCTCGAACCTAAAGGAACTTGCAATTGATTATATAATCCAGGGGTTAAAGAGGAACGCGGATAGCAAAGAAGTACTTTTCCTTTGTATCTCTTGTGGGAACGTGTGGGTTAGTAGCGTAAAAGGTCTAGGCCTTGCAAGGTGTCCAAGATGTAAGGGAATGATGATTTCACCAATGCCGAATTCCGATTGGGGCAGGAACGCGGTTAGGCTATTCAAGGAGTGGAAGAGCGGGAAGATAAAGAGGCTAGATAAGAGCAGTAAAAAGATTATAGATGAGGTGATGGAAAGGGCTAGGTTATATATAGACTACGCTTCCCAAGGGATGGGAAGGTATGTGATAGAGTCCCTCATGACCCAGGGCGTGGGACCTAGAGCAGCGAAGAGAGTTATCGAAGCCTATATTAGGGGTGGGGAAAGGGAATTCTACAAAGCCTTATTGAAGGCAAAAGAAGATTACATAACATATAAAAAGTACTGGGATAGCAGTTAGTCGTAACCGCTTAGATTTCTTAAAAATTGCTTCACCAAAGAGTTAAGTTTTAATAAGTTTATATAAAAAATAGGAGTATTTGGAGAGCCGCGGTAGTATAGCCCGGTCCAGTATGCGGGCCTCTCGAGCCCGTGACCCGGGTTCAAATCCCGGCCGCGGCATCATTTTCAGTCCTCTTCTTATATGAAAGGCTGAGGAAAGCCATTTTCCGGGCTCATTAGGGGAAATGAAACGCTTATTTCCTTAGCCTTTCTAATTATAGGCAGGCTTCGGCACCACACTTTATAATACCTTCACTTTTAAGGATAGAGGAAAGGGTTATGTTAAGAGATGATAATAGAAGTTGCCTGAGACGTCCTTTTATAATATTATAAAACAAGGTCAAGAGTTGAAGGTGAAGCATTAGAAGAGCCTTGCTCGACCTTTTCACCGAACGTCGAGCAAAGCCCTATATAGCTTTATAAAAAGGTCTTTACGGATTTCTTTTTTTAGCTCCGGCTTTATGCATCTTAATGTTTTTTGCATACTTGGTTGCTTCCCAGGTGTTTGAATTCTAAGAAGAAAAAGGCGTTAGGCATTAGCCTAAGTATTTAGGTGGCAACGGAAGAAACCTGCATGCTCAGCGTCACTGCGAGGGCTGCGCATTTTCCTTACTCCTTTGCTTGCTAAGATCTTCAATAATACTATCTATGCTGACTTGCCCTACAATCCTTAGGGGTTGTATGAGCTCATTAAGCAAATCAGCGTTTAGCCTTACCTTTTCTCCCTTACCTACCTCTACTATGAAGCGCTTGTCTTTATATGGCGGGCTACCATGATAAACTGGCCTCCCTTGGTCAAGCAACGTTAGCGTAGTGGCATTGATTTCAAAGATTAGGTGTGACGTTAGTATGATTATTTTGTTTTTAAGCCCTTCGAGGCATCCTTCAATGGCTTTATCATCATTGCATCTATGTTGGTAAAGGGCTCGTCGAGCAACAGTATCTCAGAGTCCTTTCCTAAGGCTATTGCAACTTGGACCCTCTTCCTGAATCCTGCCGACAGATCAAGGTATTTCTTGTTGAGGTATTCGCGCAACTGAAGCGAAGATATAGCATATTTTAACCTATCCTTATCTATAAATGATTCTAATATATCTTTGACCTCGATGTTGGGTAAAATTATATCTTCTCCAATATAACCTATGTGGTCAAGGAACATCGGGGCGTAGAGGTTCTTTCACCTGCTTCATAGACTTTTAAAAAACAAAAACACCTATAGGTTTTGCTCCCCCGAGTGGTAATACTCAATCATTTATCCATATTATAAATTGAAGGTCGAATCCCTGCGCTTCTTCCATTAAAGTCCCAAGAGGTTCTCTATTGCAGTAAGCCTATTTACTTCATTCGTACCTTCATATATCTGGATAAGCTTTGCATCTCTAGCGATTTTTTCCACCTCCATTTCTTTCATATAACCATAGCCACCCATTATTTGGATAGCCTCTAGGCTGACCTTTACAGCTACATCTCCTCCAAACGACTTCGCGAGGCTTGGCTCAAGCTCAGAGGGAGGGAAGGAGCCGTCAACCTTTTTTGAAACACCATAGATAGAGTATTCACTCACCAAGATTTTCTCCAGCATCGTGGCAAGCTTGTACTTTATGAGTTGGTGGTCAATTAGCCTCTTACCACCTTGGTTTCTCTCGAGAGAATATGCAACAGCCTTATCAAATGCCCTCTTAGCTATCCCGAGGCCGATAGCACCAACAGGTGCTCTAGACATTGCAAGCGTCATCTTAACAAAGTTCCACCCAAGCCCAGGCTTACAGATAACGTTTTCCTCTGGAACGTATATGTCATCAAAAACGACTTCACCTGTCGGGGCGCTTCTATGCCCCATTTTGTCATATACCTGCTCTATCTTAAATCCCATGTCCTTTGTGACAACGGCACACATCATGGTCTCATATGGCCTGCCTTTGTCGGTAACTGCGAAGACCGTCATGTGAGAGGCTATTGGTGAGTTTGAGATGAAGACCTTCCTGCCACTTATCCTATAGCCTCCTTCCACTTGTGTAGCAGCAGTTGTCATCTCTGGTAACGCCCTCCCCTCGATTCTCTCATAATCGCTCCCAGCTGTTGGTTCCGTTATTGCAAATGACCATACCTGAGGCTTACCTGCTTCATCTGCTTCAGCAAACGGCCTGAGCCATTTTTCCCATGTTGCTCCTCCATCAAGCGTCCCTCCTATATAAACAGGTAGGAGTCCGAGCCATGTAGCACCTATGGTTGTTGCTGCGCCAGCGTCGTAGTAGGCAAGGACTTCAAGTGCATTTGAGCCCATGTATATCAACCCTCCCATTCCACCAAGGTGTTCGGGAACTATGAGGCTGAGGAGCCTTATCTCTGAGCTAGCCTCAATGATTTTCTTCATGCCGTTTAGGACCTCTTCCTTGCTTTTTGCCTGGTCTAGCTTCATGGCCATAGGTTCTACGTATTTCTCTGAGAATTCCTTAACAGATCTCCTTAGGAGGATGGCTTCTTTGTCGTGCTGGTAAAAGGTGTTCTCTAGGAGGTTGCTTTTAATAGCCAATATTTACACCTCAAACTCTGAAATAACATCATATACCCCTAGCTCCATGTCAAACCTTGTGTATACTCCTTGGATATATTCCACTATTTCTATGCTATCTACAGGATCTTCTAGCGATCCTTTAAGGGTAATCCTTGCGGGGCCTCCCCAAGCAAAAATCCTGCCAGAGCTATCCTTCTCAAAGTTTACTTTGGCATACCAATAAACTTCCTCTACTTTAGTTTTTCTAGGTGGGATGCCTGGTATAGCCCTCAGGCTCAGGAGTGGGGTTCCTTCTGGTGGTAGGAGGGCCTGTAGGATTGACTCCTCTACCTTATACTCAGGCCTTACTTCGGCTCTTATCTCCATCGACCCCCTTTGTGATACGCCTACTATGGTTGAGTATGAGTCCTTGACCTCTATGTTAGCAAGCTTCTTTGGAGCACCTGCTACTTCCCTTCCGGCAGCTAATGCTGAGTCATTTGTAACGTAGATATATGGTATGTAGTATGCCATCCCTTTCTGGGTAGAAACTTGGATGGCTATTAACGCTTCATTATAAGGCCCAAGGGTCGTTCTTGGATACCTTGCTATCCAAAGTGCGCCCATGACCTTATCGCCGCTAATTTCTACATCTTTTGGAAGCAGCGGCTCTACGCTTTCCCCTTTAAAGAAGGCGATTATTATTACCGCCTCTACGCCTTTGTAGAGCCAAGGTGGACTAGGATATAGGGGGGCCTGTATTGGGATGGTGTAGCTGCTGAAACCCCCCTTAAGGACGCCAGAATCTTTCATATTTACCACTGTATTTCCCCCAAAGGTAGGTGGGATTAGGAATTTATAAGTCTTCTCTAGATGTATACCTCCTAAATATATTCTTCTACCTTGCTTAACAAGGGGCTCCTTTAGTATCGCCCTTTCTCGATAATAAACTTCTTTGCCATTTCTGGGCATCTGTAAAAAATTTGACTAATGGATTGACTGACCGGTCGATAAATATATAAGCTCTTGTTTTTGTCATAGAATGGGTGGTTATAATGGGGAGTCGCCTCATAAGGCTTGCGTCACACCTCAGAAAATACCTTTTATTTTATGTATTGCTGGTCATAGCAATTGCAATCCCTCTTGGCTATCATTATGCTTGGTTTTTCAAGGCACATGTACAGCAAATGAAGATACTCATATTATCCCTAGCAGTCTCTACCCTATATCCATCAATGGTACAGCTTAAAGGTGAGGAAATGGGCCCTGGCGTTAAGGCAAGGGTAAAGGAGACGATCATAGGTGTTATCCTCATATTTATTGTTGCGCCATTCATGGCCATGCTTTCGGCCACCTACATAAGTTATAGGCTGGTGGCAATAGGTTTTGTCGCCTCTAACGCAGTTCCGGCTTCTAGTGCCTCCATAGCCTATGTCATGTTGGCTGAGGGAAATGTTGAGCTCGCAACAGTATTAGCTATAATAAGCATAGTAGGGGCTGTTGGTATAGCACCTCTCTATGTAGGTCTCTATGCCAAGAGTGTTTCTGTAAGCCTTCCAGTAAGCCTCTTGGCAGAGTCCGTCGCAATAGCGCTAGTTTTGCCTCTTGTCTTAGGACAGCTTACTAGGTATTTCTTAGTAAAGAGGAAGGCCAAGAGGTTGCTGAGGGATGAGAGAATAAGTTTTCCGTGCAAGAAAATAACGAACGGTAAAATGAAGGAAACCACAAAGTGTATAGAGGGGAAGATAAGCGCAAACATAAGGCCTTACCTGTCTTTGGCAACAATGGTATTTATGCTTCTGCTTATATCGGTATTGATAGCGAACAAGGCTGGTTTGCTCATTAGAAAACCAACAATAGCAGTAGATATAATAATCGCTCAATTCATAGTCTATGCTGTCATAATCTCACTACTCCTTGCTATAAGCAAGGCAGTTAGAATGAAATATGAAGATCATATGGGTATAATATTTATTGCGATGACTAAAAACGAAAGCGTTGCCGCAGCAATGGCAGTTATGGCAATAGGCCCTGTAGCCGCGCTACCGGCAGCCCTGGTACCTACGATACAGCCTGTAATTGCAATTGCTTATATCGCTGCAGCTCCATTTATTGCAGGTTTTTTGAAAAGAAAGGCGAAAAGTCAAACTCCAGTAAAAGGCCCTGCCTTAGTATTGAAAACTCCCTACTCGGCGTGCAACGATAGTTAAGGAAGCATAAGAGGTAGAAATAGAAATTTTTATTAAGTTAGTTTAATATAAATTAATGGACGATGGGAGCGATGCCCAAGCCCCACAAAAATAGTGTAGGTGTGAGGCTTTTCATTAGCCTCGGCTATCATCCATAACTCTATAGGGTTAATAAGTCCCTATGGATGAGGTGGAAGCCTCTAGGGGCATTCAAATTCATCTTAAACCACCATAAGATACCGCCTAAGGATAAGTAGCATAGGGGGTTATGTAATGAGCGATAACGAAGAGGTAAGGGAGAAGATAATTAAAGCAGCTATGCATGTCTTTTCCCAGCATGGTTTCTTTAAACCTCCTGTAAGGCTTATAGCAGAGGAGGCCGAGGTCTCTAAGGGGCTTATATTTTGGTATTTTAGGAGCAAGGAAGAGCTTATACTTGAGGTTGCTGTCAGAAGCCTTCCCACAGATATCATGGAGCAATGCCTCAAAGAGGGTATCGGTGGAGGTGAGCTCCTTAGGTGCATAGGGAAAAGGTACTTAGATAAATACAAGGATCCTGTACTAAAGAACTTGTTGCTACATACGCTCTCTGCTGAAGCCCTTTACCCCAGCATAAGGGCAGAGATAACAAAATTGTGTGGCGAGGGCCTGAGGAAGACAGCAATAATGGCATTTGGTTCAGACGATCCTACTCATATAATGGTAGTTAGGTCTTTCTTCGGGGGTCTACTATGCTACGTGCTCAGACCCCCTCAAGATATCTCTCCTGAAGATTACTTAGAAAGCCTCATGGAGATATCGTTATATTACCCCTCCTCGAGTAGCTCTAGTGAAAAGGAGAGAAGTTCAAAATAGTCGATTTTTGCAATGAAAAATAAGGTTCGAAAAAGCATTAATAGTTACATGAAGTTGTTTGAGGTTTTTTGAAAAAGCTTCTGCTTTTTACTTCCCAAGACTTTTGCGGTGTTAGCTACTGTTTCCTCTCTTAAACTTAAGCAACCCAACAGAAGTATAGGCCTATGGCTATGTGGCTTGGAATAGCTATACTGTTTATGGGTTTGCTCTCTGCACTCGACGTAGGCATATATACTTATATTGCCTACGCAACCCCAGTAACCCCCTTGCAATATGGCATAATAGGCGGGGTTTGGAGCGTAACCTTTATACTTTCAAATTTACTCTTTGGGAAGTATTCTGATAAGGGAAGGAACAGGCTTTTGATGATCTTCTCTTTCGCTGCTATAGCTATTACAGCAATTTCCTTTTCGTTTCATGGCCTCATAGCCCTGGTCGTGGCATATGTATTTGAGGCAATAAGCACATCTGCATCAAATCTTGCAATATTTGCGACGATTTTCGAGCTAAAGGATAGCAGGAAGTGGGGGTATTATACCGAGGTGCAAAGGTTCTATTCCTATTTAATAAGGGGCATCTCGCTAACCCCCTTCCTCTTTATTGGGGGTAGGTTTAGTTTCGATTATCTTATATATTTTACTGCTCTTGCTGGACTCGCAAGTCTACTAACACTACCCCCTCTAAGGATTAAGTTAGAGAGGTCGCTATATTCATTAGATAAAGGGCTAGACTATATAACAAGCCAAATAAAGCTAATTTCCTATTCTGCTTATGGCTATGCTCATCTTTTTCCTAAGGTAATGAAGACCCCGCTAAGCGGTAAGGTAAGCTCTGGGAGGAACATAGCGCTTTCCCTCTTCTTTGCAACACTGGCAGGCGATTACATTTTCACTTCACTGCCTCTACTAGTCAGGTCCTACACATCCCTGGGATCCCTTTGGTTCGCCTATGGTGTAGCTGGCATAGTAATGGCATTTTCCCTTCTCCTAGTTTCAATGATAACCTATAGCAATAAGGGCTCTGCTTCACTTGCCATACTATTCCGTGGGGTATGGCTTGTGACAGCCTTATTCTTAATTAAGTACTTCTATGGGCTTATAGTTTATGTAGCAGTTTCGTACATGCTTTTCAGTATACTTGATGTAATACTTTACAATTGCTATTCAGAAGCTTCTAGTGGTTATGGATCTCACGCATACTACATGGCTAGGGAGCTTGGAACGCTAGTTGGATCCGTAATCATAGGATTTACATTCACAAGGGGTTATACAATATTTATTCTCCCGCCCATCCTTTCGACGCTTGCCTCTATAATATCTATATTTCTTTGATGGTTTCAGATCATTATTGTTTGTAGCTTTCTACAGCCTTCTTCAAAGCTTCTTTCTCTTTTCTGTTTAGGTGCAAAATAATTTCCATAGAATCCTTGTTTGACATGCTGGGTGGTTTTAGCTCCCCATCAAAAACCACGTAGCCGGCATGGATAATCTCATAAATGACCTCACGGTTATAGGTGCTTATTATGTTGTTTAGCAGCTCATTAAAACCGATCTCATCTTTTATCTCCCTTTCGCTCAATGTTGCGTTGCAAACTATGCATGTAAGGTCTGGCATGACGGAGTTGAACCCGCACCTAGGACACCTTACTGGCGTTGGCCTCCCATAGAGGTTCCATAGGCGCCTCAGGTCTTCTATTATATCTTGTAGGTTAAGCTTTTTTGCAGTTTTGTATAACATAGGTGATGCTTTACCTGCTAATTCTGGTGCGTACGAAATTAGAAACTCTAGCCTTTCTCTCGAGTTTACTTCATTGTTGCTTATCAACATTGATGCAATGGCCTTCATAAAATTGTTTTTCGATGAAACCACCTTCTTTACTATAGAGTTAATTGTTGGTTTAGTTGCCCTCGATTCTGCTATAGATGTTACTATCTCAGAGACAAACCCTTTTATGCTAGAAGCATCTACTTTAATGATGTCCAATCCAAGCATAGATACAAGCTGTTTTGATATTTCATCTGCGTAGCTTTCTATTTCAACTTCGCTAAGCCTTGCCTTACTCTTTTTCTTCCTTTTTGGCTTTTCTCCATTTTGCCTTACTTTTTTCCCCTCACCTTTTTTCTTTCTTGGCATTTTTATCAAGTATCATAGTTTTCTTTGGACTTAAAATTTTCTAAGTGGATAGCCATAAAAAACTAAAGCAAGCAGGGTACATTTTGATGTTCAAAAGCTTAATGGGTTAACGTTAAGGTAATGTAAATTAATGTGCTTTGAAAGTAACGCTCCAAACCCTATGGTAAGTTAGTAGGTGGGGCTTGTTTCGTTGCTTAGCTTGCTATGGCTATTAGCAACTAAGGGGCTCCAAGGAAAAAGTTGCGGGAGTCTTTGCTAGACCCTATGTGGCTTTCTAAAAGAGATAAAGTAAAGAAAAAAGCTGCGGGAGTCTTTGAATACTTTTACCCCATAAATTTATGGGAAAAGTATTTTCATGCTAAAACGTGTTAGCACGTTAATTACCTATTTTCTAAATCGCTGTTGCCCTATTTGATATTATAATCCCTTCTCTAGTTTTTGTAATTCCTTCATCAAGTTTTTCCCTCCTTTATCTTTAAAGACACATTTTATTCATTTAAAACCGAACTAGAACGCTTTGCTGCCATTCCTTCCTATGTGTTCATTCCAATCATCTTATATAAGTTCATGGCTACATATAGGGAGGAACGGATACCGATCCTGAGACATTCTTCCACTTAATAGTCCAAGAAATAGAGGATACAGGAGGTCCAATAGAGGGTATTGCAAGCGCTGTTGAGAAGATCGTTGATAAAGACATTAATTTCTCATCGCTAAACTTTATCGCTAGTAACGGTGAGAGACTATGATACCCTACAATACGCTACTAGTCAACTAGTCAACTAGATTACTATACGCTCTACTACTTGGAGAGACTTGTAGAAGTAGAGCTGAGGAAATTATCAGAGGAGACGCATCAACTAATACTAACGAAGCTTGCCCATAGAAAAAGGCTGTAGTTATAGCCTATGAGCTATGAACCAAACTGGGAGTCTATACTGAATAAAAACCTTGCAATAATAGATCCTAAACCTCAACGTGAAATTGATGCCCTTAAAAACGTATGATTTCTAAAAATCAGTTATAGCGATAGGGTTTAGCTTTGGTAGGTGTTTATAGGTATTCATAGCCTTACGCTTACCAAAGCCTTGAGAATCATCAGGTTCGGATGCCATTACCCTCCTCCCCTTTCGTGGTAACCCCTCCTCATTTTTGCCTTCCGCAGGCGTATCATTTAAATCAACCGCCAGTAGAAGGCGCTTGGAGAGGGAGGAAAACCGCACACCTTGAGGTTATATGTTTTTATCTTTTCGAATAGCTGTCTATTTGATTTACTGCATTTCTTTTGTTTTTTGTCTCTTGGATAAATGGAAGAAGGCTATAATCCTCTATACTCGATCGAGGGGTCTACAATCTCACTATGCATTAAATAAAAACGCTTTGGAATTCATTATGTATGCAAAAGAACGTGCCAGTTACCTAATACCGCTAAGGAGGAAACACCAATATGAAGCAAATGAGATACTCAGCCCCAGCTCTGTTGATGAGTAAAGAGGTAAAACATAAGTAATAGCACTTATGAACCAGGGTAGTTGTTATTGTAATTGGTGTTAGGTATTGTTATAGTTACTGTAATGCTCCCGTTGCTTTCACTAGCGTTACTAGTTTGGGTTATAGAAACGTTTTGCTGGGAGCTGTTGTTATTATATAACAAGCAGTGGTCACGGGCTAGGTACTTAAGTGTTAGGTTTAAGGTGTAGTGCTTCGTCTTCGAGTTAATGTATATTGGGTCGTTAATAAAGGTCCAAGAGCTCATAGAGGTATAGATCGTTACGTTATAGCACTTGTTGTTAGGTAATACTATAGTAAAGCTCCTGTTGTGGACCTGCGCCGTATATACGTTTTTACTATACACGTTCCCATTATAAAAAATTATTTGAAACGGATCTTTGCCTATATATACATACCCTTTAATGTAGACCTCCTTTGGGCTTCCTCTATGATACGTTATACTATAATAAGTTATTGATGAAACTACCAAAATTACTACAATAGCTATGATTACTTTGTATTTGCCCTTCATCCCTATCGCCTAGGCGGGGCAAAAGTTAAAGCAACAAATAGAGCAATCGCTATCTTTTGTGCATGGGCAAGCTCCAATCTTCCCGGCAGCAACGAAACAATTGATTTGCTCAAATGTTTCTGAACCAGATTGACACATCGCTACACAAACCCCATTATTACAATAACAACAATACTTGCCAGTCCCACACCTACAGGGTAATGATATATG
>WAJZ01000067.1 GCA_015523575.1 Candidatus Hestiella acidicharens
ACATAGATGGAGGGAAGGAGCTTCTTAACATAAACACGCCGGAAGACTTATTGAAGGCCAGGTCGATGTGCAATGATCGGTAGAATACACGGAGGTTCCCCTAGTAGGAATTTCATTGACTTTAGCGCTCCTTCAAACCCGCTAGGACCGCCCTCTTCTTCAGAGAGATTACTAAAAGAGTGTATAAAGAGCCGCTCATATACTAGCTACCCTAGCTACGAACGCCTTCTTACCTCCCTTTCTGAATATTGGAAAATAGATAGAGAATACATAGTCCCTGTTAATGGCAGTGCCGAGGCATTGTCCCTCATACCTCTAATATTAAGGAGTGATAATATAATCGTACTGGAACCAAACTTCGGCGACCATGAAATAATGGCAAGCGCTCTTGGAATAAGGCTGGTAAGGCCTACAATAAAGCTTGTTGAAAACAGGCAATATGTTAATATTGATGATATCATAAAGGCATCAAGAATGCCTGGGAAAAATTTGTTAATACTTTCAAGACCAAACAACCCAACAGGCTTTTGTATAAATAAAAAGGAAGTGGAAGAAATAGCATCATCCGTTAATGCCCATATTATAATAGATGAAGCCTTTATTGAAATCTCGGATTGTGAACCGATGAAGCCTACAGAATCCTACATCCTACTAAGGAGCCAAACTAAGGCGTTTTCAACGCATGGCCTAAGGCTTGGAGAGATAATTACTATGGATAAAAAGTTCCTAAAGAAATTCTCTTCTTCCATACAGGCATGGCCTATCGATTCTATAACCAATTGTTTTTACTCAAGAATATTGATGATGAAGAACACAAAAGAATATATAAAGAGAGCAAGGGAACTACTTAGAAAAGAAAGAGATTTTATTAAAGGTAAAATTTCTAGTAAAGTAAATGTGTTTGACAGCAAGACAGCTTTCTTCTTGATAAGACATGATCCTCTACCAAATCCTCCCTTCAAACAAAGTCTGATGAAGGCTGGCATCTATATAAGAGATGCTTCATCATTCTTCGGCTTAAATAGAAACTACTCCAGAATCTCCATTAGAAACCATGAAGATAATAAAAAACTTGTAGAGATCATTAATGGTGTTATTGATAATGATTAATGGAATAAAGAAATTCATGTCACTAATATCATTTTTCACCACAATACCAACTGGTTACAACGACATTGTTAGTGCCTCTGAGTCCTTCTATCTAATACCCCTAGTGGGGTTAATAGAAGGTTCTATAATATGCCTTGTTTCATATGCCTTAATATTTAAGCCCATCATAGATGCGTCAATTCTCCTCCTATCTCACATAGTATTAACTGGGGGGTTACATCTTGATGGGTTTGCAGACTATTCAGATGCAATAGGATCAGGAAAGATTGGAGAAGGCGCCATAAAGATTGCAAAGGATCCTAGAAAAGGAAGCTTTGCTATTATCTTTACGGCATTAATAATAATAATTAGGTTTTCAACCTTGTGCGTTCTATTTAAAAACTACCAAGCATTATTGCTCTCTTACTTAATAGGCTTGGAGGGATCCTATCTGATCTCGTTGCTATCAAAGCCACCAAAATACCAAGGGCTGGGATGGCTATTCATTAAAAAGTCAAAAGATAAAAAGCTCATATTAATTAATGCCTTAGTTTATCTTATTATAACCTTTTTCATAACTTATCTACTAAAGAATATCTACGTGCTTATACCACAACTATCCCTGCTATCCATCCCATTTATCCTAAAAGATTCAGAAAGGAGGTTTGGCTACGTTAATGGGGACGTAATAGGATTTACGATAGAGACTGTTGAAGTGACATCCCTCTTGTTGTTTTCGGTGGTGTAGCTTGTTCTATTCCTTTTTGGGCTTTCTCTACCCAAACCCTTTTTACATTTTGATCTCTTTTGCCATAGCGCTCCTCCTTGACTTGGCTTATCCCTACCATAGTGGTATTCTACTAAAAATTCATCCGGTTCATACTTCTTATTTACTATCACAAAGACTCTATAAACCTTATTCCTCAAAGCTCAGGGGCATAGCCATCTGGATAATCGTTACTATGCTACACATAGCCCTATATGCATCCTTGCTCTACATATTTATTAGAATAAGCCCTATCCTGTGGATCCTACTATCATCATATATAATCAAGACTTCTTTTTCGTATAAGTTGCTACGCGATATCGTAAAAAACATTGCTGACTCGATAAAAGAGGGTAACTTGGAAAAGGCTAAAGCGTTAGTAAAAAACATAGTTAGGAGGGATGTTAAGCATCTTGACCAAAGGCATATATCATCAGCTGCAATAGAATCCCTTTCTGAAAGTTTCGTTGATAGCGTTGTGTCACCCATTTTTTATCTATTTTTCTTTGGACCAATAGGTGCTTTAATGCAAAGGATAGCAAACACGCTAGATGGGTCTCTAGGGTTTAAAGATAAGGAACATAAAGAAGTAGGGGCAGCCTCGGCCTATATTGATACAGCACTAAACTACATACCAGCTAGGATTTCTATATTAATTATTGCAGCTTCATCCATAGCTACAGGTAACAACACAAAGAACCTATTTGTTATTTGGAAAAAATATAGAAAGAAAACAAAAAGCAAGAATGCCGGAAACCCCATGGCAAGCACCGCCGGCTCCTTAATGATCTCACTAGAGAAAAAGGGAGAATATAAGCTTGGTGAGGGCCCATTACCAGAGCATACAGACGTATATAGAGCTTTAGCTTTGATAGATGTATCTTACCTAATGTTAATAATTATATTTGTAGTCACACTTATCATCCTATAGTGGTAGAAATGGGAGAAGGTTGCCTAGATATAGCAAATGAGCTATCAAATACTATACAAAAAAATATGATAAAAGAGGGATGCGACTGCCTTATATTTAGCGGAGGAATAGACACAACGTTTATAGCCCTCTCAACTTTAGGGCTAAAAGAAAAAATGATCACTGTATCGTTGCCTGGATCAAAAGACCTATACTTCGTTAATTATCTTATTAAGGAGTTGAAACTCAACGCAAGCATATACAAAAGTAGCGAGGTGTTTTCAGAAGAAGTAAGTGAGTGTCTCGATGTGGCTTTAAGGTCGCTAAGGGTTATAGATCCTATAGAAATAATCTCTGGCATCACAGTTTGCCTAGCATTAAAAAGGGCAAAAAAACTTGGGTGCAACTGCGTTGCAACAGGTGATGGAGGAGATGAGCTCTTCTTCGGCTATAATTTCCTGCTAGATAAAGATGAGACATACCTTAGGAAGTGGCTTGAATTTGTTGTGAATGGGGCATTTTTCAATTCAATACCAATTTCATCTTATATTGGAATAAAATCTTTCCTCCCCCTATATAGCAAGGAGGCTAAGGAAATTTCATTAAGGACGCCAGTTGAATGCAAAATAAATTATATAAATGGTAGGAAGTATGGAAAATACCTTTTAAGGAAGTGGATATTATATCATGGAATCGAAAAAATCGCGCTGAGGGAGAAAACCCCAATAACTTTTGGTAGCGGGTCACAAGGCCTTTTAGACCTATGGAAAGAAAAGGTTTCATTAGAGGATTTGAAGAAACTTAGCAAGGAATACCACATAAACTTCCCCTCTAGGGCACATGCCTACTTGTTTATCAGAGGGAAAGAAATGGGATTATTCAACGAAAATAACGAAAAAAGGGTCAAAAACGCGTGTCCAGTATGCGGCTTTCCTCTAATAAATAACCACTGTAAATTCTGTGGTGCATACATATATAATAATAGGGTCTATGTCTATAGAGACTTTTAACCTTCGTTGAACTCCTTCAGCAACTTAAGCATGTAAAGGCCATTGCTTAGCATCCACAGGTCATTGTTAAAATAAACATAAACCTTTTTCGGTCCCTTATTAACGATCTCCTTGGCAATCCTACTTAGCTCTGAGTCCTTGTATTCATAGTAATACCACCTCTCAGTTCCATGCATTCTCATGTATATAATGTCATTAGACCTAGCAATGAACTCTCCTATAGGAGAGCTTATGCTGACTATTGTTATCCCCAACTTTTTAAAAAGATCAACAGTGTCTTGGCAGAACCAAGATTTATGCCTCAGCTCTATGGCAAGCCTCTCACCAAGTGCAGACAAACGAGAAAACTCAACTATCCTCTCCACATTTTCTTCGTTTTTCTTGAAAGATGGAGGCAATTGGACTAGGTAAAAGTAAACAATGTCATCCATTGATTTAAACGCATCAAGAAACTTATACCATATTTCATATGAGTTTTTATCAAGCCTATGAACATGGGAAATCGATCTATGTACCTTTATTGACCACCTCAGATCCTTCCCCCTTTCCCTCCAAGACCTTACTTGGTTCTTATAAGGGAATCTATAGAAAGAAGAATTCAACTCTACTGTGTTCAGACCGCTTTTTTCTACATACCACTGCAGGGATTTGCCGATGTTCCAAGAATACATCCATCCAGAGGTTCCAACGTATATTTCCATACTTCCCCTATATTATTATTCTAAGGCAAGGAATTTAATAGATACAGCAAACATCTATCCTGGGTCAGAGTGAGTAAATGGGAAGAAAACATAAAGCATAACCCGGCTGCCAAAAGAGCTACTGAGATAACACCACTAGCACTATACATACTATTTCATTTAAAAAGAGCCAACATAGACTACGCGAAGTCTATCTCTTCAATGATTGAAGTATCCATTGATATGATAGGGAGAGAACTGGAAAGGCTTGAGACACTAGGCCTGATTGAAAAGCACCACGGAAGCGCCATTAAGAGAACTGAAGCCAAATTTAAGCTAGCAGAAGAAGTTAGGAAGCATCATACATACTATAAACTTACAAGAGAAGGTAAAATAATGGTTAGAGGCCTCGTAAGGAATTATGAAGGAATGAATGCCTATTTTACGCATCTTACTGGTAGCGATAAATCCCTCAAGCTAATTATCCTCTTGACAAAGGCTAAGGAGATGTCTCTAGCTGGCATTAGCAGGAACTTAAAGTTAAAAGAAAGTGAAGTCTCTGAAATGCTTGATATACTAAAAGAGATGAAGCTATTAGTCGCTTCAGGGAAGGAGGCAACGAAAGGAAAAAGCAAAAAAGTAAAAAATATAGAGAAACCGATAATGTATCAAGGAACCTATAAGGCGACAAGGCTTTCTAAGTTGTTGCTTAGGTACTCTGAAATAGACC
The DNA here is from genome assembly GCA_015523575.1 of Candidatus Hestiella acidicharens. Classification (GTDB taxonomy): domain Archaea; phylum Thermoproteota; class Thermoprotei_A; order Sulfolobales; family Acidilobaceae; genus Caldisphaera; species Caldisphaera acidicharens. The sequence goes on from WAJZ01000067.1 coordinate 5,186, forward strand.
TAAGAAAGTAGCCATGGATCTGAAATTATAGATCAAAAAAATTTATTGTAGTAGACAAGAGTAAGGAGTGGGGCTGATCATGAATAGATCAAAGGAGAAATTTGCAATTGCCACAATAATCCTCGGGGCAATAATAATTATCGAAGCCCTAGGATACTTCAACGCCTTAAACCTACTCATTTTCAATTCCATTAAACCCGATAAAGGGGTTTTAATCAAAATACTTACAGACTCTGGTAGCCTAGAGGCCTTTATTATATATATGATTATACTTTACTTTGGACAGGCGCTTTACTATAGGCACGTCTCAAAGAATGCCGTAAGCTTTATAATAGCTATAATAATTGCAATGATAGTAACATTATTTATGAAAGCTTCCATGGCTGTCCCAAGGCCTAATGAGATAGCACAATATTGGCCTTTTGCAAAGGCATTGATTAAGGCAGACTATTTTTCCTTTCCCTCAGGGCATGCAGTGAGGGCAACTATACTAGCATTTTATGCTTCTTTTGTATTCAACAATACAAAGAAAAAAACATACATAAAGTTATTATCGTGGATCTACGCATTTGGTATAATGTATTCTAGGCTTTTACTCCAAGTTCACTGGTTCAGCGACATTTTAGGCGGCTTCATAGTGGGTATATGGGCTTCTTTATTAGTGATTTACCTAGAGGGAATATGGGTGAAGGTTTACGCAAAAATCTTTAATGGGATAAAAGGATTAAGGATGCGTTAATTTTTTGTTATGCAAAAGTTATAAAAGAAAATTAAGGGCCAAAATAAAGATGTAATGAACAAGTTCAAGTAAATAAGTTAAAAAAGTCAATAC
>WAJZ01000068.1 GCA_015523575.1 Candidatus Hestiella acidicharens
AGCATATCAAGCAAAAAGAGTAATTTGTGGTAATAAAGCAACAAAGGTGGAAGCCGATGATAAAGTTCGTTGCGACGGATGTGGATGGCACACTAACGCTGAGAAGAGGAGATGTCAGGATAAGCATAGATGCAATAAACGGAATAAGGTTATTGGAATCTAGAGGTATAAGGGTCTCATTAATATCAGGTAATTCATTGCCAGTTACTATAGGTCTAAGGGGATATATAGGTGCTAAGGGGCCAAGCGTAGCGGAAAATGGTTGCGTGATATATTATCATGGTATTCGTCACATATGCAAAGAGACTCCTCCAGAAGAACTAAGAAAGGCTGCACTAGAGATGGGTCTAATAGAAAGTTGGCAAAACCAATTTCGATTTCATGACTACGCATTCTTTATACCTAGAAACGTGCCGAAAGAAAAAGTTGCAGATTATGTAAACAGAACGGATCAATTAGCCTCTTCCTACGGATTTAAAGTATTGTGGAGTGGCTATGCCCTCCACATTTTACCTAGGAATGCGGGAAAAGTCGTTGGAATGAAAGCTGCAGTTGAACTCCTTGGCTACAGCCTAAATGAAACAGCAAGCGTTGGGGATGGAGAGAATGATATAGACATGCTTAAGGCTCCAGCTTTTTCTGCCTGTCCAAGTGATGCCTCAGAGAAGGTAAAAAACGTCGTAAATTTTATTGCCTCAAGACCAGGTGGTTCTGGATTCCTAGAAATAGCAAAATACCTCCTAGCAAAGAATGAGTCAGAGATGCGATTTCTTCATCGCTAAAGCTCAGAACTCGGCAAATTCATCACAACGCCTTTAGCCTAGTTCTATCTCATCCCCATTAGAAGGTATTAATACAGTAAGGCCGGTTTTTTCTGTGATCTCTTTAGAAAGCAAAAATTGTCCATCGAACTCTCCATGAACTAATATTACCCTTTCTAGCCCATTAACAGCCTTTATAGTTTCGATTATCCCATTTTTATCTGTATGGCTTGAGAAATCAAACCATTCCACCCTAGCCCTTACTTTTATATGCGCATTGCCGTCTTCAAAGATTCCTTCCTCTAGAATCTTCCTGCCCGGTGTCATAGGTGCTTGATAACTTACCATAAAAACACCATCCCTTTCATTGTCAGCTATCCTCTTCATATAATAAAGGCTAGGGCCACCTTTCAGCATACCAGCACTTGCTATTATTACTCCAGGTTCCTTTAATGCCTTTCTTCTATCACCCCAGTTTTTTACGATCCTTTGGTTTTGCATAGCCCTTGATAAGAGTTCTGGATTGTTCAAACACTCTTTGTGCTTTACATATAGCTCAGCCACGTCCCTTATCATACCATCTATCCAAACAGGGTAGGGGAAGTTCCTTTCTTCCAAGACGCTCATTATTTCCTGCCCCCTTGAAATGCTAAAAGCCGGAACTAACACAACACCACCATTCTCCACTACATCAATTATATCGTCATAGAACTTCTTCTCTGTTTCCTTCCTATCTGGATGGTTAGAAGTAGAATATGTCGATTCTATCAATATGGTATCTGCGCTTATTGAATCAAGCTTATGGCCCGATTTGAGCTTTGTTTCAATTGTATTTATATCTGAGGTATACAATATCTTGTGATGATCAACTTCAACTAATACACTCGCGCTGCCAGGTATATGACCGCTATCCTTGAGGGTCACGGAAAATTTTCCATAATCCCGACTTTCCTCATAATCTACTGCATCAGAAAAAGATAGCATTTCATTTATGCATTGATCATCATATGGCAGATAGGCACCATTTATCTTTATCATATCCATAAGCAATAACCTACTTGCATCAAGAGTTAGCCTTGTACCAATAATCTTAGGCTTCAAGGAAACAAACAAAGATGGTGCGGCACCTATATGATCTAGATGGCTATGGGTTAAGACTAAAGCATCTAAATCCTTGGGCCTTATGTGCATTGGGAATATAGGCCTATCCGCATCATCAAAATTGACGCCATAGTCAAGAAGGAGGTTTCTCTCTTTCTCCTCTATGGCTATAGCAGCCCTACCTACCTCTCTGCCACTACCTAGTATCTTTATTTTTGTCATTGCTATTTTGCACCTCCCTTGCATTCACACTGGGATTTACCATAAACTTGTATTTTCTACACTTTATATTTTTAATAACTCTGTGGATGCAACAAATATTTGTATCTCCTAGAAATAAATATATGTGTGGGGGAAAAGTTTGTTTGGTATAAATCCAAAAGATCTAAAAAAAGCAATGAAAAGAATGGGTATGGAAATTGAAGAGATAAAAGCGTTATCCCTGTCCATAGACATGGAAGACGGATATAGGCTGATCATAGACTCCCCACAGGTAATGCAAATTAAGGCTAAAGGACAACCAACCATGTTTTATGTAATAGGAGAGCCTAGAAAGGTTGAACCTACTAATGAAAGCATAGAGTTAAGTGAAGATGATATAAGACTTGTTATGGAGCAAGCGGGAGTTAGTGAAGATGATGCAAGGAGGGCTTTAGTTGAATCTAGAGGGGATATAGCAGAGGCTATATTAAAACTGAAGAGTAAGTAACTGTTTCTGCTTTCTAGATCTTTAAAGGTTTTTCTAGGTTCTTAGTGTTCTTTTAGCTATTACATATGCTGAGCCTAGGTGTCTATCAAGTTCTGGTTTCTTGCCTATTTTCTCTCCTTCTTTACTTGTATTTCTTGGGTTTACACAGACTAGTTTCATAGAATATGATGAGGCTTTCCACGTTATCCTCTCTATAATGGGCTGTTTCATAGATAGCAACAAACGAAATATTTAAATACTTTCCATACATAATCATAATTGTGGAAGTGATGACAAGGCTTTATAGGAGTGGTGAAGTTGCGAAGAGGCTTGGAGTTTCAACAATGACAATACGGCGTTGGATTAAAGCAGGGAAAATAAAGGCATACCAAATTGGGAAAGAGTTTAGAATTCCAGAAAGTGAAGTCCTGAGGCTCCTCGAAGGTAAACTCCCCGACAAGGTCGCCATCTACGCTAGAGTCTCAAGTAGAGACCAGAAAGAAGACCTTGAGAGACAAGTAGAATACCTCAAAAACTACTGCTCCACCAAAGGCTACCAAGTGATGAAAATCCTCACGGACATATCTTCCGGCTTGGATGAAAACAGAAAAAGCTTGAAACAGCTCTTTAAACTCGTGGAGAGATAACCAAAGCGATAATAACCTATAGGGACAGGCTCACCCGCTTTGGATTCAAATACCTTGAGCAATACTTCAACTCTCACGGCGTTGAAATTGAAGTTATCCTCGATGATGAGGAGAAGATTCCAGAGAAGGAGCTCGTGGAGGATTTATTAGCCATTGTTACTTCCTTCGCTGGAAAGCTTTACGGAATGCGTTCTCACAAGAAAAAACGCCTCATCAAGGCGATAAAGAATGCCCTTCGAGACGATTAAGCTCACGGCAAAATTCAAACCCAAAGAAACGCCCGAAGGGTTAGATGACCTCTTCTCGGCTTACCGAGAGATTGTGAACTTTCTAATCTCTTACGCTTATGAGAACAAGGTTACGAGTCTTTACAGGCTTAAAAAGGAGACTTACAATGGCTTACGCAGGGAGTATCCAGGATTGCCAAGCCATTACCTTTACACAGCCTGCCAGATGGCTACTACAATTTACAAGAGCTTTAGAAAGAGAAGAAAGAAGGGAAAAGCTAAGGGGAAGCCTGTTTTTAAGAAAGGAGTCATAATGCTGGATGATCACTTGTTCAAACTCGACCTTGAGGCTGGAGTGGTGAAACTCTCAACTCCGAGTGGGAGGATTCAACGGGGGGAATTCTCCTTTTCCCGAAAGCCAGCTAATGAAAATGGGAGGCTGAAAGGTCATCCGCTACAATTATTTCAAAGGTTTCAAAAGTAGCGGATGACCAGAACGGAAACAAACAATTGCTAAGATACAGTAAATCCCTGAAGTGAAAGCCCCTGATACTTTGTAGTTTGCATTTTTCTTACACCTTTACATTTCTTTCATGCGATTGGTACTTGTGCTTGCACAATTATTGCTAACAGATTAAAAGGCTAAGATATATATAAATTTTTTAGCAGATTAGTTTTTAAAGAAGTGTAATAACAATCTATGATAGAAAAAGGTGTCGGGCCGTTGGCTAACCATTATAGAACAAGCAGGATAAGCTCGCTACCGTATTTTGAAAAATGGTTCATACTAGGTCTCATACTAGGGATCATAGCAGGCCTAGCAGCCACTACCTTTTATGAGCTACTCCGCATATTTGAGCAGATATTTCTCCTTAAGTTCGTTGCAATGTCCTACCCCAGGCCTATAGGGGAAGGTGGCGTACTCAACTTCATTTTTTCTAAAGGAAGGTATTACCTAATACCTATCTCTACTACCATAGGAGGGTTGATATCAGGTCTAATGGTCTATACCCTAGCACCCGAGGCCGAAGGCCACGGTACCGATGCCGCAATAAAGGCATACCATTATTTGAGGGGTAAGATTAGATGGATTGTAGTGCCGGTTAAGATAATTGCCTCAGCAATAACGATAGGTTCTGGTGGTAGTGGCGGAAGGGAAGGGCCAACTGCCCAGTTTTCTGCAGGTGTAGGCTCGATAGTAGCTGATTTGCTCCACCTCAGCCCTGAGGATAGGAGAAAAGCGGTAGCCGTCGGGATAGGCGCAGGAATAGGCACGATATTTAAAACGCCAATAGGCGGGGCCATACTTGCAGCAGAAATACTCTATAAGAGGGACCTAGAACCGGAAATATTGTATCCAGGTATAGTAGCTTCTGCCGTTGGATATACAATTTTCGGGATGCTTTTCGGCTTCACACCTATATTTGGTTATTATAGGGCCTCCTTCGATCCTATGAGGCTTCCAATGTACTTCATTTTAGGGATAGTTGCTGGCCTTATAGGAATTCTCTACCCCAAGACTTTTTACTGGGTAAACTCTGTTTTTAAGAAAATTAAGATCCCTGACCACGTAAAGCCTGCAATAGGTGGTGCAATAACTGGGGGTGCAGCTTTGTTGGCCCCCGAGATACTTGCAACCGGTTATGGATGGATTAACCTTGTAGAATTCCAGAGCTTCAAGGCATTATATTCCCCTATCATACCCCTTTACCTTCTTATAATATTGCTTCCATTTTTTAAGATACTTGCCACCTCTTTCTCCATAGGTTCTGGCGGTAGCGGTGGAGTTTTTGCGCCAGGCCTCTTTATAGGGGCATATGCCGGTGCGGCTGTTGGTATGCTCTTCCACGCCTTGTTTCCTAGCATAGTCCCGAACATAACCCCCTTCGTTATTATTGGAATGATGGCGCTCTTCGCTGCCTCAGGCAAGGTTCCACTAGCAGTACTCGTTATGGTGACTGAGATGACCTCTAGCCTCCAGCTGCTCCCCGGGGCTATGATAGCAGTCGCAATATCATACCTTATCTCTAATGGATATACTATCTATATTAGCCAGTTACCTACGAGGAGGGACTCCCCTGCTCACATGGGTGAGTATTACATCCCGTTGCTCAGATCTATTAGGGTCAGCGAGGTGAAGCTAAGGGATTTATATGTCTTAAAAGATGAGATCGATAAGGCAATCGAGATAATGATTAACAATAACGTCACACTCCTACCAGTTGTGGATAAGGACAAGAGCTACCTCGGCATAGTCCTTCTAAGGAACTTAGTGAGGGGCAATAATGAAATAATAAAGGGTACACCAACAGTAAGACCTGGTTCTACCCTTGCCGAAGCTATGGAAATAATGATGAAATCAAGTTCAAGGGTCATACCTGTAGTGAAGGATAGGAAATACATTGGTCTACTGGCACTCGAGGATATAACGGAAGCGTATGAAAGGAAAGAAAAGCTTATGGTGGCGCAAGGTGAAGAAGAGGAAGAATCCTTTACAAATGAGTCTTAACAAATAAGTTTTTCTCTTTATCCTGCACCTTTTTACTTTAAGCTACATCATATTATAGCTGAAGGCCCCACCTTTTAAGGTGGGGATGGAATAGCTTCATAAATTGTAGATGCCCTAGCGCATTTTAGGGTTTTATGTGGAAGGGTAACCCTCAAGCATAGTTGAAAGGAATCTCCATGGCCCCGAGAAGGAGGGATTATAGATAAGGGGCTAGGGGCTCGAGGCTGAACCCAAAATTGAATATAACCTTGAACCTCCTCGCCTTAGCGATTATAAAGAACCAACGCCCTTTATGGCGGAGAGGAGGTCAGATCTTCGGCAGGGTCTCCTGCCTTTTCCTATAACCCGTTTGTCCACAGAGGGTCATTCCATACATTTTATGGGCATTCATGGTCTCCTCTATGGGCTTCCGCCTCATCCAAAGGGGCTTGTTAATCCCTATTATGGGGTTGGCATTTACTCCCAATGACACGAAGCAAATCTAAGCTTTAAGGGACTTGTAACATCGCTCCCATAGCTCTAACTAATGATAAACTTTCCTAAATGGACGTTTCTGCTCGCAACCGTTCTGGTCATCCGCTACTTTTGAAACCTTTGAAATAATTGTAGCGGATAACCTTCCAGCCTCCCGTTTTCATTAGC
>WAJZ01000069.1 GCA_015523575.1 Candidatus Hestiella acidicharens
AGCAAACACCTTTAACATTGTACCTCACTTAAATGTCCATCCATGGCACCCTGATAGGATTTATTCTATTAATATAGTTATAGAAAGTATTCCTTAACCAAGGCTCCCAGCCAGCTTGGGCCATCATAAATGCAAGTTCATCCGGTCTCTTTCCAGCCTTAAAGGAGCCAGTAGCAGATATAACAGCCTCTTGATAGAACGTGCCCCCAAGGTCATTAGCACCATTATTAAGGGCAGCCTGAGCCAGTTTTTCTCCCATAGCAACCCAGTACGCCACTATATTATCTATAGCTCCCAGAAGCGCTAACCTAGATGAGGCTATTATCCTCAAATCATATTTTCCGCCAACCTTGGCTTTTCTTTTGTATAAATCGGACCTACCTAGAGGGGTGTTTCCAGGATTGAACCGTACTGGAATAAATGAGATAAAACCTGGAGACCTATTTTCTATAGACCTTACCCTATATAGATGCCTCGCAACATTTATTGGATCTTCTATGTGACCATACATAAGGGTTACATTGCTCTTAATACCAACTTTGTGAGCCTCCTCATGGATCCTTAGATACTCCTCGGGAGGAACCTTTTTTGGAGCGATTATCTTTTGCACTTCTTCATCTAAGACTTCTGCACCGCCACCTGATAGGGAGTCTAGCCCAAGTTCTTTAAACCTCTCTAATACCTCTCTTGTCTTTTGACCAGTGTTTTTAGCTATAAACCATATCTCTTCTGCAGTAAAGGCTTTTAGCGTAACTTTTTTTGTTCTTTCTTTTATAGAAGAAATTAGCTTCTCATAATAGTCAAAGGGCAGGTCAGGATTGTTTCCCCCAACCATGTGTATTTCCATGATCCCATTTTCTTCAGCCTTTTTTGCAACTTCTGCCAACCTCTTCGGTTGTATTACATAAGCATTTGGTGAACCTAGAGGGGAATAAAAAGCGCAAAAGCTACACGAAGTAGTACATACATTTGTATAAGTTAGATAAATATTAACAGTAAAGCTCCCCCTGTTGCGTTTTTCTGTCCTTGCCATAAAGTCAGCTGCGGCTGATAGGGCATAAAAAGGAGTTTCTTCTATTAGCTTCGCTATCTCAACTGGCGTTAGCCTATCACCATGTATTGCTTTCTCAAGCGATGAAGAAGCAGAGTTTTTTTGCAGCCTCTCAAGCCACTTCGGCAAGTCATTAAACATAATACACCACCTACACTGGCCTATAGAAGTTGTCCCTCTCATAAGGCTCGTAGCCAGCTTCTCTAATAACCTTCTCGACGTTACTGCGAACAAGCTTAGGTAATGGTACTCCAGCTGATGGAAGAACCCTTTCACCATATAATGTCCCGCCCCAATCCGTTGCACCATACTCCAAGGAAACCTGACCAAGCCTTACCCCGGCAGTTAGCCAACCTGATTGTATCCATGGAACCTCGTGGCGAAACACTATCCTTGCCACGGAAACGTTCCTTAAGTGTTCACTCCCACTAGCCGCATATGGGACTTTTTCTTTTAGCTGCGTGTTTGAAGGTTCAAAATTCCACGAAATGAAAGACATCACTAGCCCCCTTTTTCTTTGTATTTCCAATATCTTCAACAAATGCTCAGCCCTTTCCAGCAAAGTTTCTACGTGACCATACATCATCGTAGAGCTCATAGGGATTCCAAGGGACATTATTTTGTCCATTAGTTCTATCCATCTCTTTACATCGGTTTTCCTAGGAGATATTATGTCACGAACTCGTTGTGAAAGAACTTCTGCACCCCCACCAGGAACGCTGTCAAGTCCTGCATTAACAAGCCTTGATAAGAATTCTTTTATGCTAATCCTGTTTATTCTTGAATAGAAGTCAATTTCAACTACACTAAGGCCATGAATGGCAACGCTGCCTTTAGTCCTTTGCTTAACACCACGAAAGACCCCCTCAAAGTATTCTATAGGTACAGAAGGGTTAACACCGCCTTGAAATAACAATTGCCTTATGCCATAAGTCATCCAATCTTTAACAACCGAAGCTATCGCTTCACCCTTTTCAACTAAGTACCCACCATTATCTCCAGGCGGTCTGTAGAAAGCACAAAAGCTACATCCAACTACACATATATTTGTGTAATTGAAAATCTTGTTAATTATGTAACCAACGCGCCTTCCTGCTATCTTATCGGAGATAAACCTAGCCATGGCACCAAGCAACCAAAGTGGTGCCTTATAAAGCTCTACAACATCTTTTGCTGTGGCCTTCCCTTCTAAAGAATGTTCAAATGGTTTTGACAAGCCAATTTCATTGGCTATGCTAATTAGGTGGCTTATTTCTGGTAAATCGAAATAGTTAATATCACTAAACGCAACTTTATTTAAAAACAAATCGCCTCTGTCATAGAGGTTTCCCATAATGCCCACCACATATTTCAACATAATGTTTGGAGCAACAATTATTGAAGGGCTTGCCCCTATGGTGCAC
>WAJZ01000070.1 GCA_015523575.1 Candidatus Hestiella acidicharens
ATGTGTATAAGAGACAGATATTTATTTTTGCTATCTATAGTTTCGGTGGTAGCGCCGCGTTAGCAGAGGAAAGAGGCGAAGTAGATGCGCAAAATCAATGATAACTTAGAGAAAAGAAAGTCGGTATTAATGGATCTATGGAGCGATATAGTAAGCCTATGGGAAAATACCCCATACAAAGTAGATAGGGATAGTATTGTTGACATGCTGAAGTTAAAATATAAAAAAGAAAACATAGAGCCAATAAGGGGGGCGTCTGAGCCAAGGGATCTTTTCGATAAAGAATTGACGAGCTTATATGTGTTAGGTAAATATGGAATGGGATTAGAGGTTCAATATCCAGACCTTTTTGATAAGGTGTTCAAGGTTGAGGTCAAAATGGATGAGTTGAATGACTTGTTGTTATCTGATGATCGAGACGGGCTGAGAGAAAAAATAAAAATAATAGGTGGAAGGGTTGATGGAAACACTATAGCAAGGATACTAAGGATGGGCCTAACGAAAATATACTTTGGTTTTCTAGATGAGGGAGCGATAAAAAAGCTATCTAGTAGGCTAAAAGAAGCCTTTCCAGAAAACTCTAGGGATGTAGACAAATATATGAGATTTTACATTGCATTTATGATAGCAGAGCAGATAGATAATGGTAAAATTAGAAATAAGACAACGATGGATGCCTTTAAAGTAGCGTTGGCATTGCAATTAAACATGAATAAAAGGTTAATACCTAATGACAAATATATCGCAAAGATAGCGAACGAAGTATTTAAAATACCGACTAGGGTCGTTAAGCAAGTTTTGCTTGGCACAAAAGCTGCTGGTCTAAGAAGAGGAAACAAGAAACGGTAATCTTTATCGGTTGTTTTAATATTATTTTATAATGGTCTGGAGCGATCTTACATAGTGACGTAGGTAATGCCCCAAGCCCCCAAAGCTTAGTTTATCCTGCGCTGTTTTATCCTGCGCTGTTTGCCTCGAATGTCACCAATGACCTCATAGTTGTTGAGAGGAAGCTATGGCGAAGTGGAAGTACCTAGAGGATATCTTAATTCACCCTAAAGCAACTAAAACATCTTCTAAGAACAAATGAAAACGAGAAAAAACACATAGAACTATATTTTAAGCCCGAAGGCCTGTCTGACTAGTTCTCTTGCTATTGTTAGCCTTTGAATTTCATTCGTTCCTTCATAGATCGTTGTTATAATAGAGTCCCTTAAATACCTCTCTAGACCCATCTCCTGATCAACGCCGTATCCGCCGTGTATTTGGACTGCCTCTCTTGAGATCCATTCAGCGGCATCTGATGCAAACGATTTTGCTAAGCTTGCTGCTATGATGAATTCACTTCTCTCGGCGTCTGCTAGGCTAGCGGCCCAATAGGTTAAGAGCCTAGCCGCTTCTAACTTAGTATACATATGTGCTATCTTTTCTGTTATCATTTCAAAGTTTATTATCTGCTTTCCAAACAGCTCTCTTTGAAGTGAATAGTTTAAGGCCTTTTCAAACGCTGCTTGTGCTATTCCAACAGCTTGGGCGGCTATTCCTATCCTTGTAAAGTCGTAGGTGGAAACTATAATCTTAAATCCCTCATTTTCCTTACCTATTACATTTTCGGCTGGTACCTTTACATTGTCAAATATCACTTCATAGGGTTGTTCTCCTCTCATGCCTATGACCTTAAAGTGCTGACCTAGCTTGACTCCTGGCCAGTCCTTTTCTACAACAAAGGCTGTTATGCCCCACCATCTCTTGTTTTGCATTGGATCGCTTGTCCTTGCAGAAACAACAAAATAGTCTGCCTTTTCTGCGCCACTGATAAAGACTTTTCTTGCATTTATTATATAATGATCGTTTTCCTTTATGGCTCTAGATTGTATGCCTGCTACGTCACTTCCTCCACTAGGTTCTGTGTTTGCATGAGCCCCTTGAGCTTCTCCTCTTGCGATTGGGGGTATGTATTTTTTCTTTAGGTGTTCATCTCCGAACTTTAGCACCGGCACAACAAAGAGGTGATTTACACCGACGGCGACTGCTAGGCTTGGTACCATTCTTGCTATTTCCTCCATTAAAATTGTGGTCATCAATTGGCCTCCTCCTTGGCCTTCGTATTCCTCAGGAATGCCTATGCCGAAGAATCCCTGTTCGCCCATTTCCTTGAAAATCTCTTTTGGTATCTCGTTAGTGTC
>WAJZ01000071.1 GCA_015523575.1 Candidatus Hestiella acidicharens
CTGGCCCCAGTATCATGGACGCTTAGGGTTATGACGGGTGGAGGTGAAACATGTACTGCATATGAGTTCAGGAGGCTAATGGATAAGATCTCGAAATTGAAGAAAAAGTATAAGTTTACAGTCATTATAGGGGGTCCAGGAGTCTGGCAACTGAGAGGAAAACATGATGAATATGGATTTGACGTTCTCTATGAAGGGGAGGCAGAAATAGACTTCCCAATACTGGTTAGGAAGATTCTAAACGGTGATAAAGTTCCAAACTACATTGTTGCAAGGCTTGCACCGCCTGATAAGATTCCCCCAATACTTACCCCTTCTAGAAGTGGTCAGGTTCAAATTACCAGAGGATGCCCGCGCGGGTGTCAGTTCTGCAAACCTACAACATTCATATTCAGGTCTATCCCAATTGACACAATTCTTGAAGAGGCAGAGGTAAATGCTAAAATTGGCGTCAAGGAAATAAGCTTTGTTACAGAAGATGTCCTCCTCTATGGGGCAAAGGGTTTACAGTTAAATGAAGAGGCTGTTGTTGGATTGTTCGAAAAGACTTCCAGAAGGGTCAAGAAATATGGGGTTGAGAGGTTAGCCTTTAGCCATGTAACATTATCCTCAGCCCTTGTTCTGAAGAATGCCGTAAAACGTATTACTGATATAAATAATCTCTCAGAGGATAATCCGTTCTTTCCGCAAGTAGGGTTTGAGAGCGGTAGTCCAAGAATTGTTGATAGATACTTTAGAGGAAAGCCTTATCCCTGGAAGCCAAAGGATTGGCCATGGATCCTTGTTGAGGGTAGTAAGCTCTTAAATGATTACTATTGGTATCCTTGTCTAACCTACATAGTAGGTTTCCCTGATGCTACACCAGATGATTACATTAAAACCACCGAAGTCATTGATAGACTTAGGGAAGAGGGATTCAAGGGATGGATATTTCCATTATTATTAATACCAATAGGCGGGACAAGAATTGAGGGAAGATCTGATTTTAGCACCCTCAATCAACTCCCGCAAGAGGCAATAGATAGCATCGTAGCGGGATGGGAGCATAGCATGGAGTTCTCAAAGTCAATATATCCTGCTGTTTTCAGAAATATAAAGAATCCCTTTATTAATGGAATTGTTGGAATGCTTGTTGAAAAGGCTATTGAAACCCTGAAATCTTGGATAGATACAATTAAGAGAGATCCCGAGTACATTTCAAGAGAATACTCTAAGTATAACCTTAGGAATACTAGAAGTGTATTAACTATGGCTATGAAGTCTCTTTCGCCTAATATTACGAGAAGGCATCGTAAATTAGAGCAGTTAACTTAGCCATTACGGATTTACACCATTATAGTGCCACCTCACAGACTTAGCACCAATAATTGATAATAGCAATATAACATAGCGTGCCAAAAACCTAGAACCCAGAGCAATACTCTTATACTGGAAGCGAAGAAACAGCAAATACCCTTCCTAAGCATCGAGCTATAGATAACATAGCCTCAGAGGGATTATATACAAGCACATGCATATATATCTTTTTCATAAATGGAATTACAAATGATTTATTCTTGACTTACTTTGTAGCCAAGCCTAACCTTTCCTTAAGCCATTTAATCCTATGCTCAAGTCCCTCTCTGCCCCTTTCTAATCCAATTTTTGCCACATCCTTAAGGCAATGAAGCTCTAGGTTATATATCCTGATGCTTCTATAGTATTTTGCTTCTTTTAGGAAAGAAGCATATGCTTCCATCCTCTTTCCCTTTTTATACATCTCTATTCCATGGAGAAAGTGGCTAGAGGATTTTGTTCTTATGATTCTTTTGATTCTTTTTCTTCCTAGTTTTAATAATAAATCTTGCTTCATATCAACATCAAAAAAGACATTAGGATTTTTCGTAAGGTAAAAACTTCCAACAAGTAAGGCGTCGTTCCCCCTAATTAAGTTACTTACCCTAGATGACAAAACAGAATACTTCCTACATATATTGAGTACCTTCATTCTCAAAGAAGAAGGTATAACTAAGAAGAGTTGGGAGACGAACCCAGACCTTGTTATAGGTGAAACCAATATTTTATTTAACACGCTATATTTTATTAATAGATTTAAGGATTCCTCCCTGATCCATGGCACATCACCTGGTAAAAAAAGGTAGTATTCCGCTTCTATCTTGCCTATTGAGGTTGCTATGCCTCTAAGTGGTCCTTCACAGCCCAAAGAAGGATCATCAAATATTACACCAACCTCCTTCTCTTTTATAATTTGTTCAAGCCTTTCAAATTCATAGTCTGTGGTTGATATATATACATTATCGCTTACTTTTCTCGATTCATCAATGACACGACTTATTAAGGGCTTGCCATCAAGCATATAGCTAAGTTTATCATCGCCAAACCTATTTGATCTTCCACCCCCCATTATCACGATTGCTATCTCCAACCAGCATCCCCCCAAATGTATTTGTTCAATCATTTATTATCTTTTTTATTTACTATTCGATTTCCTGATGCCATCTTTAATTAAAGGTAAAAAGTTTTAAACTCATGGTTGTGGAGTTACAATAATATAATAATCAAATACAACAGGGCTTTTATGAAGCAGTTGGATTTATAACTGAAGGCTTTGCCTTTTAAGGCAGGGATGAAATGCTTATAATTTGTGAATACATTTAAAAAGTCTCCATAACCCCGAGTTTCTTAAATGAAATAGAAGTAACTGGGAATATAAAAAATGGGGCACCTCTGACAAGCCTAACTGCCCCGCAGGCATATCCCGAATAGGTGCTGAGAATTGATGAATGCCCTAAAGGGAA
>WAJZ01000072.1 GCA_015523575.1 Candidatus Hestiella acidicharens
CTTACATACTTGCTATAAGTTTCTGCTAACCAATATCTTAAAGCTTTAATATGCAAAATGTGCTAAACATGCAAACTCGCAAAAAGTTTCTCATCTTGCAGGGGCGTTGAGAAAAACCTTAAGCTATATTTAAGCCGACACATACAATGATATTAAAGCTTTAAAATATCATTAACAAAAGATATTAGTAATTTTAATGTGATCATTCTTTATGATTTAGGTGATTATACTACTTTACGTAGTTCCATTTGATTAAATAATAGATTAACCTCAGAGGTTATGATTCGAAGGTGATTAGGGAAATCACAATTTCATAACGACTCTTTAGCATTAGCTATATGAGTGTGACTGAAAATCAAATTTGAATAAATGCTTGGTTTAGAGAACATAATTTTGAAACTTCAATAAAAAATATCTTGTTTCTTAAAAATCAAGCTAGATAATATACAACCTATAGCAACAGTTCGCGTGGTTGCTCGTGGAAAGCAATATTTCAAGCCCCAAAACATAGCAAAGACTTCTGTTGTTATTGACCTTAAACATCACTTATAGTCTTATAGGAATTCACTAATTCCTATAAACCAGGTAGAAGTTCTTAGATGGTATCTTATGGTTTAATATAGATTTGGGTATCATCTTAGAGGAGGGGTAAACGGTTTAGAGTAAAGACAGGAGATTATTAGTGAGTTATTAGAAGTAAAAGTGTTAGATGCTATGTTGGAGGCAGAAACCTTTATTCATTATCCCTTCCATTATCTTTAGATACCTTTTCATATATTCAAGCTTTGACAACAACCTCAAAACCCTACCAAACCCTCCGTATAACAAGCTACAAATATTTTAGAAAAATTATAAAAACCTTGTTTGTAAAGCCTTATCTTTTGAAGCTAGAATACACAAGGAGAGATTGATAATTAAATTTAAACGTTTTTGAACCCCTAACAAGGGTTGTTTCGATGGCATCTCATTAGGGAATGAATAAGAAAATAGCATTAGTCTATGCCTTAATGAACAGACTATTACATAAACAACCCTGAATTTCTGCGTAAAGTCATTAACTATAAAGGCTAGTGAAACAAGAGAGACCTTGTAGGCGGAGTAGGTTTCGTTCAGGAGAATCCTCCTAGATTTCTTTCAAAAACCTTTTGGTATCAAAAAGAAAATAAGATAGTTAAAACAGCCTAGTAATCAACATATTAATCATAAAAGATCGTTATGATTTAAGCTCTTTTATCACATCCTTGATCGCATCTTTTACCTTAACTCCAACCGCTGTAAACACTTTAACTCCAAGGTATTGCAACGCAGCATATGCGTTAGGACCGGGACTCGGCCCGACATATACTGAGGCTTTAGCGTCTGCTATTGCCTGAGCTACTTTAGCCCCAGCACCACTTCCTGCCTCAGCTCCAGGGTTCTTTACAACTTCAACGTTTTTAATTTCACCTGTTTCTAGATCGACCTCAACCACAGTAAAGGTAGGAGCCCTTCCTAGCCTGTCATAAACTAGATCATCAAGCCCTCCCTTCTCCGTAGGAATAGCAATCCTAGTTGTGCTCATTTTCTCACCCCCTCTGAGGTCTGATTATAACTGGTATATATGGTTCATGCTTCTTAGGTCTATATTTAGAGTACCAGGCCCTCCAGTTACTGAGAATTTCCTCTGCTATAAAGTCGGCTATCCTCTTTAGTTCCCTAGAGGCTGAACTATCTGGGAATGCTTCAACTACTAGCTTTCCCATGTTTATAGAATTAGGTACTGATTCATCGAATGGAATCTTGCCCACTATAGGAATGTTTTCCTCCTTAGCATATTCTTCTATCTTACCTATCATCTCAGGATTTATATCATATTTGTTTATAACCAGCATTGGAGCTATCATGAAGTGCTTTGTGAGCTTATGGATCCTCTTTAGGTCGCTTAGGCTGGCTTTAGTTGGCTCGATGACAAGTAAGGCGAACTGAGCTCCTGTAAGGCTTGATATTACTTGGCAACCAATACCGGCAGCGGCATCGAGCAGAAGGACGCCCTCACTACCAAGAATGGCCTTTGCCCTGTTTTTAACCTCAGTAACGAGCTTTCCCGAGTTAGGTCTTCCAGGAATCAATTCACCTGAGACTAAAGGAAATCCATATTTTGTCTTCTCAGCAAACATTATGTGCCCTGCAACGATCCCAAACCTATACCTTATCGCCTTGGCTGGGCACGCTAAGCTACATGTCACGCAACCTTCGCAAATATACTCATTTATCCTATAGTTGCCATCTATAACCTCAACTGCTCCAAAAGGGCATACCTCAGCGCATATATTGCACTTAGTACACTTGTCCTGAAGTATGTATGCTATTCTACCCTCGTAGTATTCTTCTACCCTATCCCACCTATCTATCCCAAGAACTATATGAAGGTTTGGTTCTTCAGCATCAGTATCGGCTGCAACAAGCTTGAAGCCTTTTCTAGCTAAGAGAACTGCGAGGCTTCCAGAAATCGTGGATTTGCCTACACCCCCCTTTCCACTAGCAACTACAAGTTCAACTAGTTTCAAGAACCTCTCACCCCCACAAAGCTCCTCATTATAAGCATTGAGATCTCTTCGGCGATCTTCCCAAGAACCTTAGCAGGTTCTGAGTTTGGATTTTCAGCAACAATAAGTTTTCCTCTCGCATAGGAAAGGACTACCTCCTTCGAATAAGGAATCCTGAAGACCTTTTCCACATTATATTCCTTAGCTATTTTTAGAAGTTCGCCTTCAGGACCTATACCAGACCTATTTATGACCATCCAACTCCTCATCCCACTTCCTCTCGCTATCTTCAAAATAGCCTTAAGGTCATGAGCACCTAAAGGTGTAGGTTCCGTGACAGCTATCAATACCTTACTTTCTTGAAAGGCAGCTGCAATAGAGCTTCCAGACCCAGCCCCTGTATCAATGACTAAAATGTCCTTATCCTTGGCTTCCTCTAAAGCCCTTCTTTTAACATAGACTACTGCTGGAGGAGTGTGCTCCTCTCCCTCCTTTAGCATCCCAGTAACAAGCCTAAATGATCCTATTTTTGTAGAGACGTCTCTTACGAAAAGCTTTCCTGTGACCCTCTCTCCTGGCAATATAGCGTCATAGGGACATGCATAAATACATGCCTTACAGCCACTGCAAAGCCTCGGCATTATCATAGGAGGCTTCCCTTTAGACATAACTATTGCTCCATTATCGCAGACCTTTGCGCATGCACCGCAGGCAGTACACTTTTTATAGTCTATTATTGGGAAAAACGATCTAATGTCTTCAGGCTTCCCAGGATCCTCTAGCCCTAAGAGAAGGAAGTCATTAGGTGCCTCAACGTCTATATCAGCTAGGACAACCTTGAACCTCTGAGATAAAAGGGCAGCTAGGTTTGTTACAACAAAGCTTTTCCCAGTACCCCCCTTTCCTCCACTAACACCTATTATAAAGGGCATCTTTCTCACCCAGGAAGTGATATTCTTTCAAAAAGCTCATTATTAACAATAATTTCATTAAGTCTCTGTTCTTCAAAGCCTAGAGCCTTTTCAATTTTTTCATTAACAAAACCCTCTATTTCTTTAGGTAGAGAAGAAGGTTCACACCTATACTCTATACAACCTCTCCTTCCAATCTTTGGATCCCCTTCTATCTTATTAAAGCAAGAGTCTTCTTCTATAGCCTCTTTAAGCCCCTCTATATAAAAGGTTCCAGGTCCTCTGACATATTTTATTTCTGTAAGCCTTTCCCCTTTACCTTTGAGCCACTCGATTTCAATAAACGCAAGTATTCTGCTTAGCCTAAACGGATGAATACATCCTGTTTTCTTTAATACATATGCCATCAATATCTTTCCATCAATCATTTGTCCAAAACCACCTCTTGTAGTCTTCTTTTCATACCTGCCCCCAGGGTCTCTCAAATAATAATTTGTACTTATATACTTGTTTCCATCTATTGATGGTGAGCTTATAGACTTTTCAAAATATCACAAAAATGTATTTTCATACCTAGAGCTACACGCTTCAAACACTTAAAGTTATTGATCATTAATTTTTTAAATACTTTTAATAGAGAATAATTGCTAATATTGATATAAGAAGCTAACCCATGGTTCAAGGTTATACCATTTAAGAGGGCATAGTGAAGAGATCCTCCTAGGATATAGATTTTACTGAAGTGAGGCAAGTACAATCCTTATTGAAGCACAAGCATAAATGGTACCTATGAAAATTAGTTATCGAAAAGCTTAATGAATCATGATGCATTACATACATCAACAAATTCTAAAAGAATGTCCTTCTACATGATTCTATTTATGGCCTTAAAACTGTTCTGGTAACCGGCTTTGCTCAGAAGAGCGAGAAAAGCGTTGATAGTATTAGATGCCTCAAGTTTTGTTCCTTGTATCGCTTCATGTAATTACTACTGCTTAGAAGTATTCATACATTATGAATTTAAAAGTTGAGAGA
>WAJZ01000073.1 GCA_015523575.1 Candidatus Hestiella acidicharens
ATAAATCAAGGGTTGGAAAATGTAGTAAAGGAAAAGAACTTTGGCATAGGGATGTAGTTGCTTGCTGGAATTTTTTTAAGGCTTTGAGAGGTGATGGGAGCGATGCTCCAAGCCCCTCAAAGCTTAGATGTATCCCACGTGCCGTTTGGGACAAAAGCCACCCATGACCCCATAGAGATTAATAAGTCCCTTTGGGCGAGGTGGAAGTTCCTAGGTGGTATCCAAATTTACCATAAACCACCATAAGATACCATCTAGGAACAAACGGAACATCCCTAAATATTTTTAGCTTCTAAGATTACTAAACTTAACTATCCCAACCCACCTCCCCTTGTGTATCCCCTCCCTATCGGAAGTGGTCTTATAAGCAACGCTTATCAGATAAAAAATGAGGAGAAATGTGCAGGATGTTTCTCTCGATTGGGAAGGTAAAAGATATATGCAAGTTGTATGAATCATTGGTTTTAGCATCTAAAGAAGATATTTTCATGATGAAGAAAAATCATTCATCCGGTTGGGGGTATTTTATTGCGAGCAATGAGCGCTCGTACTATTATAGGTCATCAAAGCCAATATATGAAGATGAGTGGAATCCCTATCATTACCTCCAAGACGAAGCGACATATTACGCAATGTTTCATTCAAGGCTGGCTAGCCCAAGAGAGCCTATAAGAGGGTTCATTGATTCGCACCCATTTATAGTTAGGGGTGATGAAAGACTAATTATAGTGGCACATAATGGATCAATTAATAAGCATCTCGTTGCAAAAGAGCTAGGTATTTCACCAGAGCTCTATACGGACTCGGAAATACTTGCAATCTTGTTGTCAAGCTACAAGACAATCAATATAAAGGATAGGCTAGAAAAAGCAAAGGAAACCATTAAAAGATTAGGAGCATTTACTGGGGCACTAAACGTAATAGCTATAGAAATTTCTTATAACGCAGCGCCTCATATTTCTGTTGCTTGTTTATCAGATTTTCCCCTAGAAAAAGAAGGATTATATTATAAAATGGTGATGTATAAAGGGGATAACAGATATGAGTTTATGTCCTCTACTGTAGCATTCTATAATAAATATATTGATAGTGAAGGGAACATATTAGATAGCCACGCTTCCTATTGTGAAAGGGGTAGGGTATATCCATGATAAATTTTAAATAAATGATTTACTTATTAACCTGAGTTTAAGGTAATATAAGAGGTGAAGATATTGAAGGGTCTTGATCCTGAGTTGCTTAGAAAGTCATTAGTAGAAATATCCCTTAAGGCTGTAGGCTATCTAAGAAAAAACTTTTGCACAGATGAGGCTTTAGAGATAGTAAGAGGGGAAACGATTAGGGCTGACCTAGCTTCTGAAAAAATAATAATTGATTCATTAAAGGAACTCGGCATAGATTTTCAGGCTGTTACAGAGGAATCGGGGCTCGTGGGGAATGGGAAATACAAATTTATAATAGATCCACTAGACGGAAGCGTTAATTATAAGAGTTGCATTCCTTGGTGCTCAGTATCTATAGCTGTCCTCTCTGAAGAGAAGGACGTTATTGCAGGCGTCGTAGCGCCTGTTTACGGGGATGGCTACCCATTTTCCTTCTCAAGAGGCAACGGGTGCTATGAGGGTGACAGAAGGATAAAACCTGATAAAGGCTCCCCTAATATTCTGTTCTCATATATTGAAAAACTTGAACAGGCAAGCGATGTAGCAAAAATAGCTTCTAGGGAAGGCTTAAAGGTAAGGAGCCTTGGTAGCTCTGCATTGGAAATTATATATGCTGCACTAAATAGATCCTTTGCTTTCCTTGACCTTAGGGGCAAGTTGAGAAATGTCGATGTTTCTGCATCCCTAGGCTTTTTAAAGGAGTGTGGAGGTGTGGCAAAAAACGAGAAAGGTGATTATCTAAGAATAGATGACCGCATGGTAAGCAGCGTGGGTAACGTAATAGCTAGTAGGGAGGAAAAGCGTATAGAAAAAATAATTAAGATATTAAATGGTGAAGCCTAGTTGTGCTATTGCTTGCTTGTTAACCTTTTCCTCCCAAAGAACAAAGCTACAAGCACAGCTACTGCTATAGCAGGTGCTGCCACGTATAAGATCCAATAAGGGTTATAGCTAGGGCTATGCTGAGGTAAGCCTAAATCTAGGGCGGCAATGACAAACATCGCTGATGACCAAGTTAAGGGTGAGGTTGTTGGAAGAGGATTACCAAACTTAGGATCTACGGCCTCTGGAAGTAGCAAGTGCTGGGAATGGTCATAGGCCCAATTTAGCAATTTTAAAGCTGCGGAGTAGTTTTCAGCTTTTTCATAATAAATGGCAGCAAAGAGTGTCGTGATTACCCATGGTGGGGATGGAGCACTGCTGTCGTATAGATATTCTGAATAGTGATAGAGGTCATTAGGAAACCTTGAAAGCCCACCAGCTACGCTTAGCTTCTTTTCTATAACCCTGAAGTTACTTAAAGAATAATTTGATGTTAGTGGCAGGTATCCTTCATCTATAGGAAGAAGCGTGGAAGAATCTATTAATGGGGGCTCCGGAGATAATGAAGCAATTGCAGTTCCATTTTCATATAGAACAGATACTCCTAGTGTTGATGCAAAAAATCCTTTGTACCAGAAATCATTTATTATGGTCTTGTTTAGCATATCTTCATAGTATAACATCTCGGAGTAATTTAAGCCCAAGACCTTGTATACCTTTGAGGCGTCATATAACCCTATGTCATTTAACGCCTCTGTCCAAAAGTGGTATGCCTTTGTATTTTCCCATACGCTGAGGTCTTCTGGAATTAAATGAAACCTTGAATATTTTATGCAATGTATCTGATAGGATATCGTTGAATTTAGCCTTGGCAAAACATCTAGCAGAAAAGACCTATTGCCAGTTACTTTATAGTAGTTATATATACCTATTTCAAAGAGTCCCATGCTATCGAGTTCTGGTATGCCAAAGGATGTATCCGGTTTTCCACTATAGAAGCTATATCTAGTATACCATAGCCCATCTTTAAGTTGCTTGGAATTGGCTAGCCAAAGCCAAAACCTTAAAGCAGATTTTGTATGTCCAGAATCCTGCATTGCAATTGCAGAAAATATGGAATCCCTTACCCATGAATAAAGGTAGATTGGCGATGGGGATGCCGCAAACGTGCCTAGATATGGATTTTGATCGTCTTTAAGCAATAGCAGAGAGGTATAATATTCGTTAAGCAAGGAACCTGTTAAGAATTTTGGTATCCTTGATCTTTTCAACCATTTTTTCACATAAAGGTTGTTTTCCTTTAATAAGGTTGAGATATTTTTAAAAGAAGCGCCCCCTAAATTCATCTCCAAATAATAAACTCCTCTACAAAATTTTATTAATAATTCCTTTTTCTCTATCTCCTCGCTACCATTCGTATAGAGATAGACGCTTGGATTAGCATATATTAACGCGTGGCCTTTCTTTATAGCCTTTATATTAAAGTTTGACACTAGTGTGGTATTGATGCTTTTCTTTGCCCGTATCACTAGTAGGATGAATGGAGTATAGGGTGGCATTATAATTGTTACGTTTGCCTCTTTTCCCATTAACTCTACTGTATTGCTCAAAGTTAGGTATGTCTCCATTGTTGAGATATTGAAATTTAATGTGAAGTTTAAAATGCCATATCCTCCTATATATATGTTTCTAATTGAGGCAGGATAGCTCGGTAAGCCATTTAGGCTAGAGTTGGGTATTGGTATGCCAGTAATTATTAATACAGAGGAATTTTTCCAGTTACTTAACAATAAGAATGAAGGATTGTAGCTCTGCTTTTTCTCTGTTATAGAAACAGCCTTGGATATGGAGCATAGCGGAAAAAAGGTAAACATGATCACAGCTAGGAGGAGGACTATTGCAAATAACTTACTTTTCATTGTCTTCACTTTAGTCCTATAGTTAACAGGTTTTGCTGCGTTGACTTGTCGAATATAGATATATGTTTATAATTTAAGCCTAGTCTAACCTTATCTCCCCTTTCTTTGTCTACTAAGGAAGTTACTATAACCCTTAAGTTATTATCGCCAACCTTTACGTGTAAAATGCTATAGGAACCTAGCTTTTCCACCATGTCTATAATGCCTTCCATCGGACCTCTCTCGTCGATGTATATGTCTTCAGGCCTTATTCCAACAACAACATCTTTCTTCCCTTCAATCACTTTCATGTATTCATCAGGTAGCGGTATTCTTGAACCTTCTATGAATAGGCCTTCGCTACTGATTTCTGCATCGATAAGGTTCATTGGTGGGTTTCCTAAGAAAGATGCTACCCAGATGTTATTGGGATTTTTGTATATTTCCATAGGATTACCAAAAGCCTGAACCTTTCCTTCGTGGAGGATTGCAAGCTTTGTTGCCAAGCTAAGCGCCTCCACTTGGTCATGAGTTACATATATTATAGTAGGGCCTAATTCTCTTTGGATTTGCTTCAATTCTTCCCTAGCTATAATCCTTACTTGAGCATCTAAGTTTGATAAGGGCTCATCCATTAATATTATGTCAGCACCCTTAACTAATGCCCTAGCAACTGCCACCCTTTGCATTTGCCCACCGCTTAGTTGGGATGGTTTTTTATCTATAATATTATCAATCCTTAATACCTTAGTTATTTCAGAAATCCTTCTTTTAATCTCGTTCTTAGGCACATGCGATATCTTTAGTGGAAATGCTATATTATCATAAACTGACATGAAAGGATATAAGGCATAGTTTTGAGGAACCATGGCAACCCTTCTATCTTTAGGAGGTAGGTCATCTACTACCTTTCCTCTTAGGATAACATGCCCTTTCTCTTGCTTTAATAGGCCTGAGATTATCCTCAATATTGTTGTCTTCCCTTCTCCGGA
>WAJZ01000074.1 GCA_015523575.1 Candidatus Hestiella acidicharens
ATATAATACACATAAAAATAAATAACAAGAGAAACTAGATAGATAAATGGGGTATGAAATTGAAGGAAAGTATCTATACAGACAACGCTCCCAAACCCGTAGGACCTTATAGCCAAGGTGTCATTGCAGGGGGTTTTTTATTCATTTCTGGTCAAGTACCCTTAGATCCCAAAAATGGGAAACTAGTTAGCGATGACTTTACAGAACAGGTTAAAAGGGTTTTGGAAAACTTAAAGGCCATACTTGAAGAAGCGGGTTTAACGTTTGATGATCTAATAAAAGTAACTGTGTTCATGAAGGATCCATCAAAGTTCTCTTTGTTCAACAACATATACTCAAGTTATTTTAAAGGACAGTTTCCAGCGAGGTCTGTGGTGTTTGTTAACTCATTACCAGTAGGTGCCCAAATAGAAATTGAGGCCATAGCAGTTTATAGGGAATAGTAGATGTTTAAGAGGATAAAAGATAAATTCCGACAATTTTTTTTGATGATAAAATATTTTAAAGATGTAAGGTCTATAGCCAGAAGGATGTTTATAACTAATTCATTTGATAGTATATTTGCCTCTATTGGTGTAGCTATAGGTGGGTATAAGGGTGCTGTAAACCCTGTATTACTCGGTATGAGTATTTTGGGCGGTGGACTCACTATGGGTTTTTTTAGCAGTTTTTTAGCAGTTTATCTATCAGAAAGAACTGAAAGGCTAAATGAATTAAAAAGGTTAGAGAAGGAATTGATGATTTCACTAAAAGACAGCATCTACGGCAAGTCCATTGGAACAATTTCCTTCTATATATCACTATGGAGTAGCTTTGGGTCGATAATCTTTACCTTTTTCATCTCTCTACCATACTTTCTATTAGGCGTTTTTGGGCTAAAAATATTCATTTCCTTTATTGCTTCCCTTTCTATCGCACTTGCAGAGCTTGTGTACCTAGGCTATTATATGAGCAAGATCAGTAACGAGAAAGCAGTGACAACGATCTCGAGGAATATAGCCCTAGGAGCACTTGCAATCCTCTTTATGCTGACAATAAAGCTTTTAATATTAAAATAGCGGGGGGTGGATTTGAACCACCGACCTCGGGGTTATGAGCCCCGCGGGCTACCAGGCTGCCCTACCCCGCTTCTTCAACCAACTATTCTTATTTCAATCGAGGTTTTAATACATTATGCTTTCACCTTACCTAATTTTAAAGATAGCTAAAACGTTTCTCTAACTCAAACATAACAGCACCTAAGGCTTTTTTGACCCTTCTTAAGAGGTATAATAGGTGAGATAGAGATTAAATACATAGTCTCCACAACAAAAGGGGGAACTAATTTGAAAATAAAATTTGCTGATGCCCACTCACATATAAATCCAATAAAGGGGCTTGGCCATAAGATAGCGGAAAAGTTTAAAGATAATAGCGGCTGGTTTATAGCATTTGTCTCGTTATCTCCTTGGGACTATTTCGATGAGTTCCAGGGATTTATATCATACAAAAAGATGATCGATGCTGAACTAAGAGAATGCAAAAAATCAGAGGAAATCGGAATAAAAACGGTTTGCTTGGCTGGATTCCATCCTGGGGATATCGACTACATAATCAACAAATATAACAAGGATGCCAGCTATGTACTTGACTTAGCGACAAGGGTAATAGATTATGAGGCATCTTTATGTAGCAAAGGTGAGCTACATGGGATAGGAGAAGTTGGTAGGCAACACTATAAAACAATGCCAGAAAGGGTTGCGATATCAGAAATAATCCTAGAAAAGGCACTCGAATATGTGAAGGATCTCGACATTGTAGTACACATGCATCTGGAGAATGCAAACAGATCAACGGTAGACATTATAGATTATGTGGTAAATAGAATAGGTATAAAAGATAAGAAAAAAATAATATTTCACCATGCGAAGCCATCAATGATACCTCATATACATGACCTAGGGTATTCTGCTACCCTATATGGCATAGAACCGGTACTAGAAGAATCATTTAAATCCCTCCCTCCAGTCTATATGATAGAAAGTGACTATCCTGATGATGAAAGAGGTAAGAGCTTAGTTGCGCCTTGGGAGCTCCCTGCAAAACTCATTGATCTATCAAAAAAATATGGAATTGATGAGGACTACCTCCATAGAATAAATGTAGAGAATATCAAATCTGCATATAGACTATGATAGACTAGGAAAAGTTTATGACTTCTAATGCTTCCTTTTTCTCAAGCTTCTTTACAGCTAAGTACCTAAATGAAGCTGACTGAAGGAAGGCGTTATGTCCTTGTATCATTACTGAATGCAGCCTTGAGTTTGCCCTTTTTAATAACCTTGTTATTGTCTCTAGGCTAAGCCTGTCCTCTCCATCTGTTATCAAAACAACATCGCTTAGTCTATCCTTACTAGTAGTTTTTGTCTTTTCCATATCTTCAATAGCCGAGGATATTGCCCTAGTTATATCTGTACCACCACCAGCCTTTATTCTAGCTAGGTAATATAACATGTTTAGTATATCCTTGGCCTTTGCGTTACTCTTTACATTAATGGGCTGATAAGGTATGGAATCAAAAAACCTAACAAAAAAGGTTCTACCTTCATCCATAGCTTTCTTAAATAGAGCAACTGCTACTGCCCTAGCCCAATCGATCTTAGAGCCAACCATACTTCCACTCTTATCCAGCAAGACATAAATTGGCCCTTTATTAGATGGTAGGCTCTTTTCATAGAGCAACAATCTATCATTAGCGAATTCCGCATAGAACATTATGTTTGGAAAGGCAAGTTGACTTTGATGTATTCTTTCTACATCACCACCATACTCCACACCAGTGACCCAACCCTTAGAATAATTAATAGTATTTTTTGTCTTTATGTTTGTTATTATCTTTAAACCTTCTATCTTTTCTAATATCCTCCCTACATCTGTTTCTCTAGCTAATCTAATAATTTCTTCTGCAGAGTTATCCAAGGAAAATATTGTACCTTTGCCAGCGCCCATTTTCTCAGCCAACATCTTTACCTCTTTCGCCATCTCCGAATCTTTCATAGCTGATTCCGAAGCCTTCTTTACAGCATCATTAATTTCTTGGGAAGTGTTAGCGCCACGATCATTAGGTTCGTTCATACTTGGGGTTTTCTTACCCTTCTTACCCTTCTTGCCTTCAGGTAACAACCTATTTAATTTCTCAATGAATGAGGCAGCGGCAACTATACTTGTCACACTATCGGCTGATGTAAATATTTTAGTTCTCCATACAGACTCCGTTTTTAGCAGGGAAGAAATAATAATTCTTCTAAAAGCCTCTTCATCATCATATTCTGGCGGTGGATCACTAGGCGATGGAACTGGTAAATAGTATGTATAAAAGAGGTCAACCCCTAAAAATGGTGATATCCTAGAATCCAAATTTTTTCCTAAGAGCTCTTTCGCGATGTTTAATATTTTCTCCCCTCTATACAACCTTAAGTCATCAATATATCCTACCTCATCAAATAGGCTAATTTTAGCTTTCGATTCCTTTCCTTTCTTATTGCCTTCCATAAATGCCACCTACATATTGAGCTTAATCATTATCTCTTGAGATATAGATTCTATCATATCATTTATCTCTTCAGCTTTTTTCCTTATATCTGCGTCTTCAACATCTTGAACTAAATTCTGTACCTTGGTTTTTGATACTTTTAAGTTTTTGTAAATTTCCAATAACCTTGGGTCAAATGATTGCATACTATCTAAATTTTTACCGAAATTCCTTATATTGGCTTCAATTTCCTCAAGCTCCCTCATTATCCTATCTTTAGTTTTAAGCTCATCCATCAATATTGCCTCTATCTTTTCAAAATCCTCTATGTCTTTTGGGGCGGTATACTTAAGAACTACCAAATCAGATTCTATGGCATGGAACCTCTTTTCTAGTAATGCATGCGCAGCTATAGCCTTTAATATCTTTCCTTTTCTCCTATCGCTTAAGTATAATCCTTTCTCACCTAATATCATAAATAACCTTAGTAGCTTTCCTTTTATTTCACTTAAATCAACTTTGAATAACATACTATTTAGTAACCTAACGCTTTCCATATCCATTATCTTTTCTATGTTTCCATATACCCCCTTCTCTATTTCCCATGAAGCATCAAGTAGCGCTTCCCAATACTCCTCATTAACATGCTTTACGTTATGTCTAAACAGAAACCTATCATAAAGTGCTTCTAGTTCTGGCTCTTCTGGTATTTTATTTGAAGCTCCCATCAATGTCCATAGGGGTACCTTTATTTCATTATAACCATCATATAATATTCTTTCTTGCATTATACTCAATATGCTATTTAATACGGCACTATTTGCGTTAAATATTTCATCTAAAAATGCGATTTCGGCCTCTGGTAGTTTGTTTGATGTAATCCTCTTATATGCACCCCTCCTCAAACTTGCTATATCAAGGGGACCAAAGAGTTCGCTGGGCTCTGTAAACCTAGTTAATAGATATTTAAAGAACCTAGCATCTAATAGATCAGCTGACCTCCTTGCCATAGCACTCTTTGCTGTACCAGGCTCTCCTATAAGAACCACATGTTCTCCGGTTATTAATGATAATGTTATTACTAACGCTTCTTCATGCCTACCAACAAAGGGCTCTTCCAACATAAATAGAAACTTATTTGCTGTTTCTAGTAAATCCATTGGCTCCCTGCTCAATGCTTACACCTTTCCTAATTTCTAAGAGAAAGGAGAGGGAATAAAGGTATATTCAATAGCAACTTTTGAAGCATTCTCTATTTTTTATTATTAGTCGCTTTTTCTAGTATTTCTATCCATTCCCACTGCCTTTCTATTTCCTTCTCTAAAACTTTTATTTTTTCGGGATCTTTAGCCAAACTTGCAAACCTCCCTTGTAGCTTTATATATTCCATTATTGGAACCTTCTTCTCTGGTCTCCTATAGAGCCTACTGAAGGGACTTATTTTTAGCTTTCCATTCATATACTCAAAAAGTGGCCAAAGACCAGTTTGAACAGCCAACTGTCCAATCTTAGCTGTATATCTAGGGTCAAACTTCCATCCTACAGGACATGGTGCCAATAAATGAATATATTTAAATCCTCTGATTGTTGAAGCGTTCCTCAGTTTATCTATAAAATCTTGAGGATATCCAACACTTGCTGTTGCAACATATGGTATATCATGGGCTATCATTATCATTGGTAGGTTTTTCTTGTATTCCTTTTTACCTGTCCAAGTTGTTGTAGTCCATGCACCTGCAGGAGTTAAACTACTCCTTTGGATCCCTGTATTCATATATGCCTCGTTATCAACACATATATAAATTATGTCATCATTCCTTTCTGCTGCTCCACTTAAAGCTTGGAATCCTATATCACCAGTACCACCATCACCAGCCCAAACAACAACATTTACATCCTTGCCTTGAGACTCGAAAGCGGCTTTCATACCAGAGGCAAGGCTAGCTGCGCTAGCAAACACTATATTCATTATGGGAAAGTTTATACCACTCTTGGGTTCATAACCCTGTATTACACTACTACATCCAGCGGGTATTACTAGGACTGCATTATCACCTAATGCCATCTTAACATATCTTAGCCCCATAGCCTCGGGGCATCCAGGGCAAGCTGCGTTCCCAGGCATACCATACCTTATCCTAGGAAAATCTGATAATCGAACAGGCACTATAGGGTCACCTCCAATTTATGGTTTCTATATTTAGGTGGTAACAACCACTTTATTGTATCATACACTTCTCCCCTTTCTATATCATCTACAAAGGCTGTTACCTCACTTACAAAATCCTCTGGTTTTACATCAACACCTCCTAGACCTGCTATAACCCCCCTCATGTTTGTCATCCCATATAATGTAGATGCAGTCTCCATGAATAATTGACCAACATTACCAAAAGAGATGCTCCTATCAAAAACAATAATGCCCTTTTTATCCTTAAGTTTTTCTTTTAGAACCTCAGAAGGCCATGGCCTTATAAACCTTATCCTAGCTAGACCAACATTTATTCCCTTCTCTCTTAAGACATTCAAAGCTTCTTTTGCATCTCCGGCCCAGCTTCCCATTAATAACATAACATAATCCGCATCATCACATTTATAGCACTCTACAAGACCTCCATAACTTCTACCAAAGCTTTTTCCATAGTTCAA
>WAJZ01000075.1 GCA_015523575.1 Candidatus Hestiella acidicharens
CCTATAATCATGATTATCTGTGGAAAGTATTTAAATATTTCGTTTGTTGCTATCTATGAAACCCCTCATGGGTTACCCATTCCTTAATGGTCTCAGGACGAGTTTGATTGCCCCTTAATATTCTTCCTAGGCTGGCTCACACCACCCTCCTCTTAAGGCATCGGGAACCACTTTCCTTTTATTCTACGAAACACCTAAACTTACCTACAATCCTTGCATATTCCAACCTTAAAGGTGAGGTTTTGCAAGCAACAAAATTATAAGCACAAATTTAACTTTATCGGCGGGAAGCCTCCATGCGTGAGCGTGGGGATGAGAGCCGATAAAATTAAATTTTCGGGAACATATAGTTTCGAGGGATTTATAGTAACTATGAGATACAAACTTGATAAAGGCGCCCATTCTGCCTATTCACTCCAATACCATCTTATTTTGTAAAATATCGGAGAGAAGCGTTCACAAGTAATAGAATAGTAGACTTTCTCAGGCAAAAGATTCATGAAATTTCAGAGACTTTTGATGTAGATACTTTGGCAGTAGAATGTGATAGAGGCCATGTTCACATACTTTTTAAGGCTAAGCCAACACTGAACATTCCAAGATACATTAATGCCTTAAAAACAATAACATCAAGGGAAATTAGGAGGAATTTTCCTGAAGTCAAAGCCAAATTGTGGAAAAACGTGTTCTGGAGTCTGTCTTATTTTTTGGCAACTTCTGGGCAAGTTACACTTGATGTTCTAAAAAGATATGTTGAATCGCAAGGTGAAGGTAATGCTTAGTTATAAATTCCACATGTATCCTTCAAAAACCGTTCAAGCAAAGCTAATGGAACAGCTTGAGTTGTGTAGATGGTTATACAATCGTTTGTTGTTTGAGCTAAATAGTGCAAAGGAGGAAGGAAAGAAACTAAGACAAAATGACACCTAAACAGAAAGGCTCAAAGAATAGGGAAAAAGCTAGGGATTGCATATCTGCTTGTAGGATAAAAAATAGGTCGGGGCTGAGATGATCCTCAGAGCCTGTGGAGAGGAAACCTCTACTCCTCATTACTGCTAAAGCGGTAATTGAAGGGCAAGTTTCCTCCATGAAGCAGGAAGCTCCCTACATTAGTGGGGAGTAGTCCACTTAAATTTAAAAAGGCAAAGAACCTATCAAATATGCATCTGCTCCCTTAATTAATAATGCATGCAATTGATAAATCTTCCAGCTTAAATATCTCTACCTGCTATAAAAAAATTGGGAGAGTTTTCATAGGTGTTTGCAAATGACCCTAAAAATAGCCATACTGCACACAAGGACAAAGCTCGGGGCCAAGAGAACTAACATGAGAAGGCTTGAAGAACTAATAAACAGAACCATGATAGAGCACGAAGTCGACATAATATACCTTCCAGCTTTTCCCTTAACGGGGCCAGTAGTGGGTTACTATCCCAGCCAAAAAATAAAGATGATGTTGAGAAACTTCTCCGAAAGGCTTAGTGAGAATGACCTTCAACAGAACCAAACATTTATGGCAGCATCAAAGTGGGCCCATGAGTTTGGCGTTTATGTTATATCGGGTCCAATAATAGAAAGGGCTGGTCCTAGGCTCTACTTGACGATGTTTATGAGCGATCCACAAGGAGAGCTTGCAGGCAAATACAGGAAAATAGCAATTACAAAACACGAAGAAGAGAATGGCCTTACCCCTGGAAAGAGCGTGGGCATTTTCCATATAAGGAGGAAGTCGGCTTCCATAGGCGTTTTCTCTGATGAAGACCTAGGCTACCCAGAAATCTTTAGGGCATTGAGCAACATGGGTTCCAACGTAATTATCGGATCAATGCTTCCCTACAACTCACAGTTCTTCAAGATGAAAAGTGAAGACGAGCTTGCCCTCCTCACGCTAGAAAAGGAAACCATATACAACTTCCTTAACGTAAGGGCGAAAGAGACCGACCTTCCAATAATACTGGTAGGTGGTGCCGTAGAGGGAAGCAGCAGCAATGGCTACATAGCCTTCATGCAAACTATAATAGTGGAGCCAGACGTAGGGGTTGTAAAGGAGAAGATCATGGAATATGAGGACCTTAACCTGCCAATGGTGGTTGAGATAGATACTTCAAATAGTAAACCAAGAAACTACGACCCTATCTTCAAGATATTGCTTAAAAACATTTGTAAAAAGAATGAAAGGCAATAAAGAAAGGAAAATGGCTACCCGAGCGGACCTATAACCGTTTTTCCAGCCCTTTTGTTTATTTTCTCCACCTGTGCATCAACCAGCTTCTGTATGTGCTCTATCTCCTCATCAGTGAGGTGAGCGAACCTACCTTGTAGCTTTAAATACTCCCTCACGTGCTTCCTTTTAGCTACAGGAAAAGTAACCCTGAACTCGCCGTGGTCTATCTCATAAAGTGGAAACACACCGGTTTCTGTAGCCAACCTTGAAATGGTTATCCCCAAAGATGGGTCGAAGCGCCAGCCAGTTGTGCAAGCCATCAACACTTGTATAAATGAAGGGCCTTCCTCCAACGCCTCCAAACCCTTTGCAAACTTGTTGGCCATGTCAGAGGGATAGGCAGGGTTTGCAGTTGCAACGTATGGAATACCATGAGCAGCAGCTATGCTTGCTATGTCTTTCTTGGGCCTCCACTCACCCCTCCAGACCTTCCCGGCAGGGGTTGTCGTAGTCCATGCACCGTAAGGGGTAGAACCACTCCTCTGAATGCCAGTGTTCATGTAAGCTTCGTTATCATAAAGCACATACATCACAGGGTCGCCCCTTTCTAGCATACCACTAAGGCTTTGTAAGCCTATATCAACTGTACCACCATCGCCTCCAACTGCTATGACATTCACTTTTTTATCTTCTGGTATAATTCCCTTCTTCTTCATGGCCCTTATCGCCGCTACGATGCCGCTAGCAGAAGCGCCTGTGTTCTCGAAAGCCGAGTGGAACCAAGGAACGAGCCAATTAGAATAAGGGTATCTGGTGGTGGCTACTTCCACGCAACCTGTAGCGTTTACTATTATCGTATCTTTTCCAGCAACCTTTGTCAGCGTCCTCATTATGGTTCCAGCAGTGCAACCGGCGCATAGTCCATGGCCGCTTATAAAAATCTCATCCCTAGGCAAGTCGAAAAGGCTTTTTATCCTCTTGACCTTCTTTTCACTACTCATTCTCTCACCCCATAAAACACTGTTTCCTCATGCCTTCCACCTTCGTGTGCCATCCTAGCTAAAGCATAGAAGTCCTCGCGATCCATCCTCCTCTGTCCGATGCCTGCTACAACGCTTATAATATTAAAGCCTAAGCCTTCCTTAACCTTTGCACCAGCAACCTCATTCGCCAGCGGGCCTTGATAGGGAGCTCCGTAGCTTATCGCCCTGTCTACAACCAGGAGGTTCTTTATGTCGCTTGTGTACTCGACAAATTTCTTTAAGGGGAACGGCCTGTATAATCTCAACCTTAGGAGCCCTACCTTCAATCCTTGCTCCCTGAACTCCGGCAAGAAGGCCTTCAGGGATGCAGCGTAGCTCGCGTTAGTCATTATCAAAGAATCGGCACCCTCGCACATGTAGCATTCCATGATACCATAACCCCTTCCGAACTCCTTTTCGAAGTCCTTGTCAACCTCCTCTATGATAGGCAATGAGCCATTTATTGCCTTTACTTGCTGATACTTTAACTCATAATAGTACTCGGGCGGAGCTATTGGACCTATCGTGACTGGTTTCTGCGGGTCGAGCCTGTAGGGATAATGCCTCTTCGGTGCAAACTTGATCACCCTTTCCCTTCCTTCTGTCACAACTGGTTCTATGGTATGACTCATAAGATAACCATCATAGGCTATTATGGCTGGAAGCAAGACCCTTTCATCCTCTACAAACTTGTATGCTTGTATAACGGAATCGTAAGCTTCCTGTGCAGTATGGGCGAAAAGTATTATCCAACCTGCGTCCCTCGCATTAAACAAATCTCCCTGGTCGTTCCATATGCTTATCGGGGCGCTTAGCGATCTCATAGCAACACTCATCACCAAGGGGGTCCTAAGACCTGAAGCTATGTGAAGGATTTCGTGCATTAATGCTAAGCCTTGGCTGGCCGTTGCAGTAAAAGTCCTCGCCCCTGTGACTGAGGAAGAAATGGCAGCGCTCAACGCGCTGTGCTCACTTTCAACGTGTATAAACTCGGCTTCAAGTTCTCCTTTTGCAACAAACTCCGATATTTTTTCCACTACGGTGGTTTGCGGGGTAATTGGGTATGCAGATACCACATCTACGTCTAGGTCTTTAACGGCATTCGCTATTGCATGGTTTGTGTTTAAAGGTCTAGCCCTCTTGCTTTCTATAGCTTGCATCTTCACTCCACCTCAACTGGTACCATTTCAATCGCCTTTACTGGGCACTCCTGGGCACACATACCACAGCCCTTGCAAAAGTCTGCATCAACATCATAGGATATCTTGTACTTTCTTCCCTTATTTGTTATGTACTCCCTGTCAAGCTCTTTTATTGCATTGTCTGGACAAACGTACCAACAAATCCTGCACCTTATGCATGTGTCTTGGTTTATTTTTGGTATCAAAACCTTCCAATCACCTGTCTTGTATTCCAAGCTGTTTCCGGGGTTTACAATTACCCCCCCTATGGGCATCTCCTTGTAGCTTAGTAGCCTCTCTCCCATTCACACCGCCTCCTGCAACCTCATGAAGACAGTTGAACCATATGCATCCTTAACAGCGTTTGCATTAGCCTCAGCTATCCTTCCGTGGAACCTATTCTTTATTACCTCTACAACAGTTTCCAATGACACTATACCTGTTGCCTTAATGACTGCCCCCAGTATTGCAGTGTTTACTATATTGGCCTTAAGCCATTTATATGCGATGCTGGTCGCGTCAATTGTAGCAACATTATAGCTTTTGCCTAATGAAAGCTTTTTTACAAGCTCGTCTGGCTTTAAGGGAGTATTAGCAACTATATAGCCACCTTCTTTAAGCCCACTCATGTATTCTCCTTTTATTAGACTCCTATCTAATATGACAACGACGTCAGGCTTGTCTATAGGCGTCCTCGGGATTAAGGGACTCTCGCTTATCCTTGTATACGCCCTTACAGGAGCCCCCCTCCTCTCAGCGCCGAACTCGGGAAAGGTTAACGCGAACTTCCCCTCGATTATAGCAGAAGAAGCCAGGACCTCTCCAGCGGTTACCGCGCCCTGACCTCCCCTACCATGCCACCTTATCTCTAACAACTCTGTTCGCCTATTTTTATTTGTTTTCTAGGGTTAATATTTTAAATATAGATGGAGATAGATAA
>WAJZ01000076.1 GCA_015523575.1 Candidatus Hestiella acidicharens
ACTATGTCTGATATGGCCCTTTCTTCCTTCTTAATCCTACGCCTCCTCACCAAAACCTGCACCTGTTTTTTAACTTATTAATTAAAGATATATAAGTTTTTTTGCCAAGTATTATGGTAGAGCTTGCAAAAACGTGGCTTAAGCCCAGATTAAAGCTAGTGTGCTCCTACACAAGAATTCTTACTGTAAACCCCCGGTTAACAATATAGAAGCATTCTAAGCATCTATTATTTATATATTTAAATGAAGTATTACCCTAGGGTTCGGGGGAGATGATATGTCTGGTCTGGAAGAAAAGCTACTAATAGACAAGAAGCAGATGAAGATTGTGCTCAAGGAGCTCAAAAAATGGAATGCCCCTGCAACTGTGCTCCTGAGCCTTTATGTGCCCCCAGGAAGACCTATAGGAGATGTAATGAAGCTCCTAAGGGACGAACTTTCCATAAGCGATAATATAAAGCTGAAAAAAACAAGGCAATCAGTAAAGAGGGCAATCTCAGCGGCCATAGACAGGGTTTCGATGATACAGAAAATCCCTCAAAACGGTCTCGTTGCTTTTTGTGGGGAAAATATGGAAAATGGGGACTTTATATGCTATACCTTCAGCCCGCCAGAAAAGGTTCCAGTTTTCTATTATAGAACCGATAAGAAGTTTATTGTAGATATACTCGAGGAAATGATAGAGAACGAAGACGTAGTAGGTATAGTTATAGTAGAAAGGGATCAGGCAACGATAGGCATATTAAAGGGATCAAGGCTTGAGGTTTTGGATGAAGTAGAGGATTACATACCAGGAAAGCACATGATGGGTGGGCAAAGTCAGCGAAGGATGGATAGGATAATAGAGCAGATGGTCTATGACTTCCTTAAAAGGCTGGGCGAGAGGGTTTCAAGCTACTTTCTTCCATACCTTGAGATGGGAAAACTTAAAGCCATTATAGTAGCAGGCCCTGGATATGCAAAAGAGAACTTTGTAAAGGGGGGTTTTCTAGACTATAGGATACAGAGGCTGATAAGTAAGGAGCTCGTAGACGTGGCCTATCAAGGAGAGCAAGGCCTGAGAGAAGTCGTTTTAAAGGCAAGAGATATTGTCCAGTTTGCGATGTATAGAGACGCTAATGAAGCACTCGAGACCTTTAAGTCACACCTAGCAAAAAACACAGGCCTCGTAGTTTATGGAGAAGAAGACGTTATGAGGGCCTTGGAAATGGGAATGGTGTCCATTCTCTTGCTTCATGAAGAGGTGGAGGGATTAGAGGACTGGAAGGAGGAGGCAGAAAAGTATGGAACCAAGGTAATAGTCCTTCCAAGTACATTACCTGAAGCGGAGTGGATGTATAGGACCTTTGGTGGCGTTGCTGGTATTTTGAGGTATAAGATTTCCTAGCCAGCGTACCTTTTTCACGCTAAAGTGTAAGGATCATGAGTAGGGTTTCATTAGGAAATCATTAATGCGTATAGCTACAATAGCTCCCGATAAAGAAGTGGCTTATTCTAATCCCGTTTGTCCACAAGGTGAAGCATCCATTAATGTGAAATATGCTTTTAATATCAATCCTCTGAATTTATCTTCTTTACCCTCTCAACCCCACCTATTTCATTGATATAATCAACAACTGAAGGCGTGACAAGCCTTTTCCACCTATCATCACCCTTCGACATGAGTTGCCTTATCACCTCCCCCCTCCAATCATTCCTGTTAAACCTTGGTGGAATTATGACTTCTGTACCTGCGTCAGAAAAAGCCTTGCTTATAACAGGGTTCCTAGTTAGTATTGCCTTAACCTTTGGTATGTATGAAAGCACGTAGTATGCACACCCAATACTTATCTCCAGCGTTGGTATCGTTGCAGTAATTATCCTATCTAACCCTATTCCTGAGTCTTTTAGTGAAAGCCTGACCATCTCTATTCTCTCCCCTGCAGTGAAAGGGTTCCTCGGGGTATAGTTTTCGGAGGCCATACCAATAAGTATAGCTACCTCATCAAAGCCTTGGTCAAACGACCACTTGACCAAACTTAAGTGGCCTAGATGAAACGGCTGAAACCTTCCATATATTAGTGCTCTGTTAGCCAAAGGCATTCCACCATGGCTTATTGGCTTTATTGAAGGTTAAAAATGTAAATCATAAGTTTTAATATCTCTCTATGCATAATGCCAAAGGGATCTAGGTTGAAGAGGTATTCATGGAGGTCTACCCTCTTTATGGAAATAGGTGAGCCACTATCTTGGCCTTTGGGAATACTCTCTATTATAGTGGCTTTGGCCGGTTTTCAGCTTCTCGATATAGGCTTCTATTCATCTCCCATATTTATTGGTATTTTAATCGGGTTCATCTCCCATGAATACATGCATAGGTACGTCTCGAGGAAATACCATATGGCCTCTATATACACGGCAAACGTTTTAGGCGTAGTAGTGACGCTTGTTTCATCTTTGCTTCCAATAAAGCTTCTAATGCCAGGTTATGTTAGGACTTGGACCTTGGGACCTGCCAGCAGGAAGGGGGTGCTCTACTCAGTCGCCTCAGGCCCTATGATAAACATAGCAATAGCAGCCGTTTTATTCGCTTTTTCACTATTTTATCAGCCTTATTCCTTCTTTTTGAGGGGTGTAGCTTGGATAAATGCATACCTTTCGCTATTTAACCTAATACCGATACCTCCACTTGATGGTGAGAAGATAATAAGGCTTGACTTAATGCTATGGGTTATAATGTTTGTGATTTCCTTAGTATTTGTATTGATCCTCTAGTAAGCGTATTAATTCCCTCTTTTGCAATTGATGTAGGGGTTTAAAAGGTGGGCGAAGAAAGGCAAGATGCTAAAAAGAGGTGGGTAGTGAAGATAGTTAAGAGCGCGAAGAAAAACCACAAGATATGTCCATACCTTGATAGGAGAACGAACCAATGCTTTTTAATGCTCACTATGAAGAACCAACAAGGCAAGTGTGATAGGGAGGGTAAGTTTGATGGCTGTCCTGTTTTCTTGGAGTTCTTAGATAAGGTCTACGATAGCTACCATGAAAAGGGGAAGAACCCGCCCAGCGACTTCCAAGACGTTGTCAATACCGTTGTGTAGCTTCCTTTAATAGGTCTTCCATTTTATCTTCAAGGAACCTATTATAAACTTGTTATAAAAACGTGGCTATGTTTTTAAGGGTATATAGGTATAAAGAGGTAAACTATAAAACTGAGACGACCTAAGATAAATATGACGTTTTAAGAAGGAGCTGTTGGTCATGATTAACAGGCGTTCAGCAAAAGGGCCGGAGGATCTGGTGGATGAGACAATGAAAAGGATAACGTGGGGACTTTATATAATGCTTAATAGCACGTCATACGCCAAATATAAGAAGCCATTTAAGACTTTGTTTTTCGATAGCCCCCTGGACGCCTTTAACTTAATAAAGGATTCTTCTTCATCAAACTCTGCAAGGGCGTTGTTTAAGGTGTTGGCAAGGGAGTTGGGCTTTGAGCAACCAAAGATAGACTATTTGGTAGAATCCTTAGAGAGGGGTGATGACAGTAAGTTTAGGGAAGAACTGGAAAAAATATATAAGGTAAAGAGAAAATAAAAGCTTTTTTTCTTGCAATGTGAGGTTATAGGTGGAAGAGAGGTGGTTTAAAATCAAAAGAATAATGCTGGGAATAAAGGGGCTCGACGAACTTTTCAAAGGGATATACAAGGGTTCAATAATCCTCCTCGCCGGCAACCCTGGAACTGGGAAGACAACGATGGCAGCGAAGTTCATATATGAAGGGGCAAAAATGGGGGAGAAGGGGATTTACGTAAGCTTCGTAGAAACTAAGGAGGACTTCTACAGGAACATGAAGGACCTAGGCATGGACTTCTCCTCCTTGGAAGAAGAGGGGGGCTTCGCATTTATGGAAGGGATAACAGTTAGCAGCGTTGAAGCCCTCTCAGAGTTCTTGGAAGAGGTAATAAGGGAGATGGGGGAGTTTGGGGCGGACAGGATAGCAATAGATTCAATATCTGCAGTGCTCCAGATGGGCTCCCAGGAAATATCTAAGGTAAGGGAGATGATGCACAACTTCTTCTACAGGGGGGCAAAGGTAAGGGGGGTTACCACAATACTCATAGAGGAGCTCCCCTATGGCGAGGTGAGCGTAGGCTATGGTATAGAGGAGTTCATAGTTGATGGGGTAATAATACTTAAGGCAAGGATAATCAAGGGGAAGATATATAGATACATGGAGATAAGGAAGATGAGGGGGAATGAAGTAAAGTATGGTGAGATACCATTTATAATAATTCCTGGCGACGCCGTTGGAATAATCAAGCCAGAAGGAATATCTGAAATACCCTCGGGCGTCTACCCAGAGAAAAGCATAAAGGTAAGGATAGAGGATAAGGAAATATCAATACCTATAGGTTCACAGAACCTGCTCATATTCCATCCCATGATAGATCCACTCCCAGTATTTACATGGCTGGGGCTAAGAAACTTTTCTCAATATGGATACAGGATATTTTGTGAGAGCTTTACTCATAACAAGAGAACTGTAGAGGACAGGATCAAGCTCTGCCTCGATAGAGGAGACATAGCATCGGGACCTGAAATAAAGATCTTTCAAATCAACCCTACAGCATATACGCTTGATGAAATATACTATTTAACTGATCTAGAGGAAAGAAATGTAAAGCCTGACATAGCAGTTGTCAACGGCATAGAGATACTGCAAGAGCTTAGCGACCCAAAGGAGTACCTTAACATACAATACAACAAGTTGCTGAGGAGGATGAATAGGAAAATAACAGGCTTCTATTTAATTAAGCATCCACTAAACAAAATAGAGAAGATACCTCTAATAAACTTCTATGACAACGTATTCATCTTTAGGCCATACTTGAAGGGTGGGGTAAGGTATATAGGGATAAGCCCCTATAGGATCATCCTTAACACAAGGCAGAGGTATGAAGTGTTTATTAAAGCAGACACCCTTGAAAGGTGCGAGCTCTAAAACAATAAAGCTAATTTCCTCTGCTATGCACAGAAAACTTGCCCGCAACCTCTTGCCCGGCGGCGCTGGACCAACAGGGAAATGGTTCCCAGTGTGAAGATCCAGCCTCAGGTTGCGGGCACACCTTATGGCTGCATCGCAACAATCGTTTAGGGGGAATATAATGCACAAAAAGGTTTAATAACCTTTACTTCGTAACACTCCCACGTAAATGTTAAATACCCTACCCGCTATTATAAAATACTTGCAACCAGAAAAAACTGGTTGCAGTAAGCTTAAAATGGGGATCCGAGTAAGCCCTAGGAAGTTATCCTAGGGAAACTCGGATCTGACTTGGGCCTTAACCAACAGGGGCCGTGATAGGTTGCATCACACAACCCGCCTACGGCCCTTGTGGCCGTAACTCCGGTTGATCCTGCCGGACCCGACTGCTATCGGGGTAAGGCTAAGCCATGGGAGCCGCACGCCCTATCGCTATAGGGCGTGGCGCACGGCTGAGTAACGCGTGGCTAACCTACCCTAGGGACTGGGATAACTCCGGGAAACTGGAGCTAAACCCGGATAGGCGAGGAGTCCTGGAAAGGTTCCTCGCTGAAAGAGGTCCTAAGGGGTTAACGCTTAGGACCTGCCCTAGGATGGGGCTACGTCCCATCATGGTAGTTGGCGGGGTAATGGCCCGCCAAGCCTACGACGGGTAGGGGCCCTGAGAGGGGGAGCCCCCAGATGGACCCTGAGACAAGGGTCCAGGCCCTACGGGGTGCACCAGGCGCGAAACCTCTGCAATGCGGGAAACCGTGACAGGGTTACCCCGAGTGCTCTCTTTAAGGGAGCTTTTACCCGCTGTAAGTAGGCGGGGGAATAAGCGGGGGGCAAGTCTGGTGTCAGCCGCCGCGGTAATACCAGCCCCGCGAGTGGTCGGGACGATTACTGGGCCTAAAGCGCTCGTAGCCGGCCTAGCAAGTCCTCTCTGAAAGCTCCGGGCCCAACCCGGAG
>WAJZ01000077.1 GCA_015523575.1 Candidatus Hestiella acidicharens
GGCTAGGATAATCTTGGGTAAGCTCTTTAACGTTGCAAGGGTTGTGGTAAAATGAACCAAATGTTTTTATTCCCTAAAAATTTAGATGGTACGTAGGGAATGGGAAATGGCAGAAGGAAAGTCACCAAATGGTCTCTTTGCGGCAAGGCAGTTAAGAAAGAAAAGGATGAAATTTAAATGGTCTCAGAATGAGTTTAAGAGATCGAAGCTAAAGCTAGCTAAAAAATATGATCCGTTAGAAGGTTCTCCAATGGCCAAGGCAATTGTATTGGAGAAGGTTGGTGTTGAGTCTAGGCAACCAAATTCAGCTCTAAGAAAGTGCGTTAGGGTTCAGCTTGTCAAGAACAAGAAGGTAGTTACCGCTTTTGTCCCCAAGGATGGTGGTGTGCTGTATATTGATGAGCATGATGAAGTCATAATAGAAGGGATTGGGGGACCAAAAGGTGGATCATTAGGGGATATACCAGGCGTAAGGTATAAGGTAGTGATGGTGAATGGAATATCCTTAGATGCTCTATGGAAAGGTAAAAAACAAAAGATTAGAAGATGACCTCTTATAAGGCTATAAATTTTATTTAGGTTGTTTTATAACTGAAAGCTTTGCCTTTCAAGGCAGGGATGAAATGCTTATAATTTGTGAATACAATATTTTTGAAAAGCCCCCATTACCTCGAGTCTCCCTAAGTGGAATATGAATAAGGGGCTGGAGACCCGAGGCTGAACCCAAATAGAATGTAACCTCAAACCTCTCCACTCTATCAATACCAAGAACCATCGCCTTCTAAGGTGAGGAGGCCATTTTAAAAAGGTTACAGGCTTCTGTCTAGAAATGGTTTTTGGACCTTAGGATTCTACCCTTTGCAGAGATCTTCTGATTAAAACCTGTCCCTTGATTATCCTAAATTGGTTTATTGGATTTTCTGTTTAAATTTATACTTTTAAATTTATAAGTCATTGCTTGTAAAACCTTACCTTTTAAGGCCAAGATATGCAAAGGAGGATAGAGGGTTAGGTAAGCTTAAATAAGCTATAGAATAAAAACCTTAAAAAAGTAGTTTCTAATGCTCTAAGGGGGATAGTAGTGCTATAAGCCCCCTAGGAGGATAATGGTTTCTCGTTAAGGAACAATCAAATTTCTCCTGAAACCCTTAAGGATGGTAGCCCACGTTTATTCTTTTAGGATACGCTAAAAATCAGCATTGGTTTTGAACATTTCTCCTTTTAATCCTCTCTCTCAGAATTTTGTTCTTCCATATCGGCTAGCCTTTTTGTGACATATATAGGCTTTCCTGAGATCATAGCCAAATAAATCGCATGACTCGGTATCATTTTTATACTCAGATTAAGTCCTTCAGCTTCAAAGTCCACGGATGCTGTATATAATCCATTGTTCATATCAAGCTCATCTATTACTATCCTTTTTAGTGTCTTGCCCAATAAATACTTAAACTCTTCATGATTCATTAAGAAAGAGAATATGGATTGTCTCCTAGGCGGTATTTCTCCATCGTTAAATATTCTTATTGCTTCAGCAATATCAGGGGGTATGTTAACTAAAGAAAATATGCGGCCATCTTCTAATGATAAGGCTAGCCCTATTATGTATGTTCCAAAACCGCTTTCTACGTCTTGTATTACTTTGTAGTAGGCTTGAACATTTGTAACCCTTAGTAAGTCATCCATATCTTGTCCCTCTCTTATAACTTTTGTATTCCAAAACTCTTAAGCTTGTAGTAGAGATTTGGCAATGGAAATAACTTAAAAATTTTTATAATCTTCTAAACAAAGAATTAAGAGGTGAGAATTTGAGCGAAGATGCAAAAAACAACATAGATCTAAGCCGGGTGGGAATGGATCTAGGCAAGATTAAACTCTTCGAGAAGTGGCCCTATGAGGGAGTAGATATAAAGGATCCCAGCCTTAAGAAATATATAAGCCTTAAGCCCGTTTATCTTCCACATTCTGGGGGGAGGCATGAACATAAGAGGTTTGGAAAGGCAGAGGTTTCAATAATAGAACGGTTAATTAACAGGCTTATGTATCCAGGCAGGAACGGAGGAAAAAAGATGCTCGCTTATAACATAGTAAAGAACGCATTTGACCTCATATATTTAGAAACAAAGGAGAATCCAATCCAAGTCTTCATAAGGGCGATAGAGAATGCAGCGCCTAGAGAAGAAACTACTAGAATCATGTATGGAGGTATTGTATATAGGGTTTCTGTAGATGTATCTTCTCAAAGGAGGGTAGATCTTGCCTTAAAATTCATAAGTGATGCGGCAAGGCATTGTTCTTTTGGGAACCCAAAGCCAATTGAACAGTGTTTAGCTGAAGAGATAATATTGGCTTCAAGAAATGATCCCCAGAGCTATTCTATAAAGCAAAAAGAAGAGATAGAAAGGATAGCCCTAAGCTCTAGGTAACATTTTCTTCTAAACATTACAGGCAAAGTATTTTTAAATCCCTGCCAGTTCTAAAAAGAAGGGATGGAAATAAATAAGAGGTGTAAGAAATGCCCGAGAAGTCGCATCTGAATTTGGTGGTGATAGGACATATTGACCATGGGAAGAGCACTACTACAGGTCACCTGCTATACAGGCTAGGTTTGATTGATGAAAAGAAGATGAGAGAGCTGGAAGAGCAGGCAAAAGCAAAAGGCAAAGAGTCCTTTAAATATGCATGGGTTTTAGATAAGATGAAGGAGGAAAGAGAAAGAGGGATAACTATAGACCTATCATTTATGAAGTTCGAGACAAAGAAATATGTCTTTACAGTAATTGATGCCCCTGGTCATAGGGACTTCGTTAAGAATATGATAACTGGTACGAGCCAAGCCGATGCGGCCCTATTGGTTGTATCTGCTAGACAGGGAGAGTTTGAGGCTGGTATGAGCCCGGAAGGTCAGACAAGGGAGCATTTATTATTAGCAAAAACGCTCGGTATTGATCAAATAATAGTAGCCGTTAA
Organism: Candidatus Hestiella acidicharens; assembly: GCA_015523575.1. Classification (GTDB taxonomy): domain Archaea; phylum Thermoproteota; class Thermoprotei_A; order Sulfolobales; family Acidilobaceae; genus Caldisphaera; species Caldisphaera acidicharens. The sequence continues at coordinate 2,968 of WAJZ01000077.1, forward strand.
CAAGATGGATGCACCTGACGTAAAGTATTCCCAGAAAAGGTACGAGGAAGTGACAAACGTACTGAAAAAGTTTATGAAAGGGCTTGGATTTAATGTAGATGCAATACCCTATATTCCAATAAGTGCTTGGAATGGAGATAACATAATTGAGAAAAGTCCAAATCTAGCCTGGTACAAAGGTCCAACATTAGTTGAAGCATTTGATTCTCTGCAGATTCCTCCAAAGCCTGTAGACAAGCCATTAAGGTTGCCAGTTCAGAACGTTTATACAATACCTGGCGCTGGCACTGTACCTGTGGGTAGGGTAGAGACTGGAGTAATGAATGTAGGCGATAAGGTAATCTTTATGCCAGCAGGTGTTGGAGGGGAGGTAAGAAGCATCCAGATGCACTACCAAGACTTAAAGAGGGCCGAGCCGGGAGATAACATAGGCTTTTCTGTCAGAGGGATCGAAAAGAGCCAAGTGAAAAGGGGCGATGTTGTAGGTCCCTATAATAATCCTCCAACTGTTGCAGACGAGTTTACCGCTAGGGTCTTTATTGTATGGCATCCCAGCGCTATAGCAGTCGGATATACGCCTGTTATCCATATACACACTGCTACTGTAAGTGCAAGGATTATTGAGATTGTATCGAAGCTAGATCCTAGGACTGGCAAGGAAATAGAAAAAAGCCCACAGTTTCTAAAATCAGGAGACGTGGCTATAGTAAGGTTTAAGCCAATAAAGTTGACCGTTGTAGAAAAGTATAGCGAATTTCCGCAACTAGGAAGGTTTGCTATGAGAGATATGAATAGAACTGTTGGAATAGGCATTGTAACGGATGTGAAGCCAGCTAACGTTATGATAAGGAAATAATGCTATAAACTTTCATGGTGAAGCTTTTTGGCATTTAAAGTGAGGATATGGCTTTGGAGCACTAATGTAAGGAGCTTAGAAATGGTAGTAGAACAAATAAGGAATATAGCCCAAAAAACAGGAGTGCCTATGAGGGGGCCAGTGCCACTTCCAACAAAAAGACTAGAGATACCCCTCTTAAGATTACCACATGGCGAGGGAAGTAAACATTGGGAGCATTGGGAAATGAGGATACATAAAAAACTAATAGATATAGAGGCTGATGAAAGGGTTCTGAGAAGGCTGATGAGGATCCAAGTACCTCATGATGTCTAC
>WAJZ01000078.1 GCA_015523575.1 Candidatus Hestiella acidicharens
CTTTAGGGTAAATTCCATATTGAGCGGCGGTATTTCATCCCTGTCTATAATTAACTCAATAAGCGCTGGCCCCCTTTCCTTTATCAACTCTAAAGCTTTATCTACTTCGTCGTTATTGCTCAGGCTTATTGCCTTTATCCCCATAGACTCGCCCAACATCTTAAAGTCGGGGTTTCCAAGCAACGTCTGAAACACCCTTCCGCCTTTCTGGAGTACTTGTCTGAGGTACAATACCCTATAGGAGTTATCGTTAACGACTATCACCTTAACATTAGCATTCATTCTTCTAATAGTTTCTAGGTCTTGCACAACCATCATTACCTCTCCATCTCCAACAACAGATATTATATTTTTGTCTGGTCTTGCTTGGGAAGCCCCTAAGGCAGAGGGAAGTGCATAGCCCATTGCCCCAAGGTTTGTGGAAGCTAGAAATGTTCCAGGAGCATAAACCTTAAGGAAATCATACGCATATATTATATGGGTGCCCTGACCTGCTGTTATTATTCTCTCCCTATCTAATGCCTTATTTAACTTATAAAAGAACATAGAAGGGTTCACTGTTTTTCCTCTTTTCTCTATCGATGACCTTAGTGCTAAGTTCCATTCATTCCTCCAGGAAGCTACAAGGGAATCCCACTCATCCTTTGAAGTTGTTTTATTCTCCAATTTAGCGTTCATTTCTTTTAATGCCTTTACAGGATCCCCCTTTATTGTATCATAATATGCAGGCCTCTTCTCGACAGAAGGATCCATGCTAAAGACCATGATGTCTCCTTCCGGCATGTTCGTATATGCATAGGTGCTGGTATCATCAAACTCGTTGCCAAAGACTACAAGGGCATCGCACCTTGCTAGGGCTTTATCGGCTGGCGGCGTGCCGCCGCCAAAACCAACCCTGCCTAAACACCTTGGATTGCCCTCGGCACATGCACCTCTACCGTTGCCGCTTGTGACTATATAAGCGCCCACCTTTTCTGCTAGTGCCATTAGTTCTTCTTGCTTAAACAGTGGCGAGTAGGCCAGTTCCCCGCTAGCCAGTATTAATGGCCTTTCAGAGGTTTTTAATAAGTCTATTGCATCTTTAACCCCTTCTCTTTCTACTTCACCTTCTTTAGGTCGGCTCGCTATGTTTGAGAAGTAGCTTTTGTCAACGTTAACTTCACTTTTCCATAGGTCTTCGCTCACCTCTATTACTATAGGCCCAAGTGGCGGTTCAAGTATTGATTCCAAGGTATTATGTAACATTTCAGGCGCTTCATCTGGCCTATCTATTAACGCATATCCTTTAACAAGGCCATCAGAGATGCTTTTTTGATTTACCTCAAGCCAGGCGTCACTACCCCTAAGCCTTCTCCTCACACCCCCACTAATCATTATGAGTGGTATTCTATCCTTGCTTGATATCCCTAGACCGATAAGCCCATTTAAGAAGCCAGGACCTGCGTGAACTACTGAGGCGGCAAGCCTCCTACTTGTCCTATAAACAGCATCTGCCGCCGAAACGGCAACTTGCTCATGCCTTACTGTTACGACTTTTAGCTCAGGTTTATCGTAAAGCGTGTCAAAGAAGTCTACTACGGAGGTGCCTATTATGCCAAATATTAATCCCACGCCTAGTCTCTTGAGCGTTTCAGCTATTAATGAGGCTATAGACAATTTCATAAAACCACACCTAACCTACCCTGTTTACTATAGCTTCTGGCTTCTCTCCGGTAAGAACCCTAACAACGTTACTAATGCTATGCTCTATTATCCTTGCTCTAGCGTCTGTGTTCGCACCAGCGATGTGTGGCGTTACGATTACATTATAGTTCCCGCTCCTAGCAAGCTCTAATAAGGGATGGTCCTTTGAAGGCGGTTCATTACTATATACATCAACTGCAACCCCTGCTATCCGTCCTTCTTTTATAGCATTTGCGAGCGCGTTTTCGTCAACAAGCTCCCATCTAGAGGGGTTAATGAAGATCGCACCTGGTTTAAAAGATCTCAACTCCTTTTCGGAAAACATGCCCCTAGTCTCTTCCGTTAATGGGGTATGTACGCTCACAACGTCACTTGACCTTAGTAGCCTTGGTAGGCGGGAAAAGGTAACGTTAAGGTTCTTTTCTTCTTCCTCCGAAAGCCTTTTTATGTCGTAGTATAACAGCCTCGTGCCGAAGGCACCTACCCTCTTCGCAACTTCCCTTCCTATCCTCCCGAACCCAACTAATCCCCAAGTTTTTCCATAAAGGTCGTATGTACCTAAATCCATGAGCTTCCATTGAGGCCACTCCCCCTCAGAAGTTGCCTTGTTGGCGTAAGTCAACCTCTTTAGCAATGCTAGCGCAGCCATTATAGTATATTCGGCAACACTAATGGAATTTGACCTTCCTGCATTTGACACAGGAATGCCCATCTCAGAGCAAGCATTTATATCAATGTGATCAAAACCCGTGCTTGGTTGTTGTATCAACTTAACTTTTTTCATAGCTCTGCACAATTCCTTGTCTATTTTCATTTGAAAGGAATAATCCCCAATAACTATGTCAGCATTTTCCAACACCTTCACGATTTCTTCTCTTTTCATGTTAAAGACTGATATGACCTCAAGGTCTAGGTTTAACTTTTCTTTGTATGGAGCAAATAGGCTTTCAATAAAGGAAGCCGGAAGAGGGCTCATAGAAACAATGATCCTTTTGCTTTCCACTCTTATCACCAAATATATCTTTTCCACGCTAGAATTAATATGTTAGTGTGTTTATAATATTATTCTTAAAGAAATTCTAGGTGAGGCTTAAAAATTATAGCTTATATTTTTTCGAACAACAAATATTTATGGGAGAGTAATGGATAAAAAGAAAGTAGTAGCTGTATTACTTTCAATTGCTGCAGTAACAACGTTAGCGTTTATAGCTACAGTACAGCACGCAGCATCTAGCAAAAGGCCTATCATTATAGTAGAATTTAACGACCCAGTTAACGTGGGCTCTTCTGACATGATGGTTAGAGCGCTAGCTGTCGCCAAGGCATATGATGCAAGGGCAATAGTGATTGTTATGAATACCCCAGGGGGATACCTATCTGATATGGTAAAGATTATAAATGTTATAGGGGATGCAAACAAGTCTGGAATAGCTACCTATACCTTTGTACCACCAAACAGCTTGGCGGCATCGGCTGGAAGCTATATAGCAATGGCTACTAACGGGATAATTATGGGGGATGGATCCGAGATAGGACCCTCAACTCCCATAGTTGTTGGGGGTACGCCATTAGAGCAAAACCATACCGAGGACGCTATGATAAGCCTTATGGAGAGCCTAGCCCAGGAATGGGGAAGGAACGTTACCGCAGCAAAGGATATGGTCCTCTATGATATGGCGTTCACAGCAAAGCAGGCCTACGAATACCACTTGATAGATGGTATATCAAATAGCATGGAACAGGCACTAAGCTTTTGGAACCTAAGCAACGCTCCTGAAGTAACTATCAAAGAAAATGTATATGAGCAGCTCTTGAGTGTTTTAAGTAATTCGGTTCTCGATGGTATTTTAATGACTCTAGGGATTTTGGCTATTCTTTTAGATATATACCACCCAACAATAATATTAACCATTTTTGGGATATTGGCAATAATAGCCGGCCTCGTTGGGGCAGAAGTAATAAATGCCTCTATCCTTGGCATCTCCTTGATAGTTATTGGTTCTGCAATAATGTTTTCCGAGCTCAAGCTGGGCCACGGTTTTTCTTTAATGGTAGGAGTAATAATAGCTGCTGTTGGTGTCTACCTGCTGAGCCAAGGGATACCATATATCTCTAGTGGTGTACCTAATGGATACACAACTCAATTAGAGGTAGTAGGCCTCGGCTCTGTAGGTATATTAGCTGGTTTATATGTAAGGTGGATCGCTGCTCCAATGAGGAAGAAGAAAAAGCTAGCCGGTCCAGAGTCGTTAATAGGCAAGAAAGGGGTTGTAGTGGCACCTTTAAGGCCTGTGGGAGAGGTAAGGGTAGAGGGTATCATATGGAGAGCTATATGTAGCTCTTGCACAGCAGAGGTAAATGATATAGTAGAGGTAGTTGCTATTGAGGGCATTAAGCTAATAGTTAAGAAGGTAACGTAAGACAAAGGCATTGAGCTATGGTGCCATTTTAGTTTATAGACCTTTTAAGGCTTCTGTGAGTTTCTTGCCTTTAGGGCTATGAGGTTTTGTTGATGCAACATACTTAATAGACTTTAATTGCTTATAAAATCATAGTGACACCTAGTTCTCAATGTCTGCTCCTAGGCAGACATTAGGGGAAACTAAGGAAAACTATGATGAATTGAAGCTGTGGAGGCCTGAAAAGGCCATAGGCGAATAAGGTTCATATGAGATAATAAGGTTGTCATACAGTAGCTTTATCTATGTTTTTTAAGCATTAATTAAACAAAAAGAAGAGGGGTAGAAGGCAAGTGTTCATATTATTGGGTATTGAAGTATTTATTGGGTTGATAGTTGCACTTATTCTCCTTAGTGGAATTAAGGTCGTTAGTGAATGGGAAAGATTGCCAGTACTTATATTGGGCAGGTTTAAGGGTTTGAAAGGTCCTGGGATTGTCTATGTCGTTCCATTCATAAGCAAGATGCCATTTAGGATTTCAACAAGGCTACAAGCGATGGCGTTTAGGACTGAGCAGACCCTAACTAAGGATAACGTACCGGTTATAGTTGATGCTGTTATGTACTACCAACCTGTAGACCTTGAAAAAGTGGTCTTATCTGTTGAAGATTACAATATAACGACTCAACTAGCGGCAGAGACAACTTTAAGGGAGGTTATAGGCCAAACGCTACTAGACGAGCTATTGGCTGAGAGGGATAAGGTTGCCTCATTAGCTAGGAATATAATAGATAGCAAGACGGAAACCTGGGGGGTGAAGGTAACCGCTGTTGAGATAAGGAACGTTGAGATACCACATGATTTAGTAGAGGCGATGTCAAGACAAGCACAGGCAGAGAGGGAAAGAAGGGCAAGGATAACGCTTGCAGAGGCTGAATTCCAAGCCGCCCAAAAAATGGTAGAGGCTGCTGCTCTGTATAAAAACAATGATGAAGCATTCATGTTAAGGTGGATGAACATGATATATGAGTTGGGAATGGAAGGTAAGAGTACCTTGATGCTCCTCCCAGTGAACTTACCAGCAGCTGGTCCTCTCTCTTCACCAGCTATGAACGTCTTCTCATTAGAGAAGCTTAAGGAAATTTCGAGGTCTAAGGAAAGTAAAGAATCATAATCTTTTTAAAGCAAAAAGAGATTTTAATCCTCAGCTATTATAAGATACCTTGAGCAGGGGTGCCCGAGCCTGGCCAAAGGGGACGGGCTCAAGACCCGTTGGCGTAGGCCTGCGTGGGTTCAAACCCCACCCCCTGCATTTTTACCCTTCTATTTTAACGACTAGCGAATCCTGCTGTTGTTCCTGTAGCACTTTTGTCTCTTCATTGTTTATCTTTGGTTTGCTCACCTCTTTATCGCCAGTAAAAGCAAGTTGCATCGTTTTTTCAAGCTTTTCTAGGTATTCCTTTGCAGACCTCTTCTCTTC
>WAJZ01000079.1 GCA_015523575.1 Candidatus Hestiella acidicharens
ATAAAATATATAGCAAAATGATTTAAAATTTTTGCAGGATTTAAAAAGCTAGAGGTATATGCAATAGGTGTTAAAAAATGGGGAAAAACATAGTGATTAGAGAATTAATAGACTCTTCAGTACAAGACAATAGAGTTGAGCTGGTAGAAAGAAAAGGTCTTGGACACCCAGATTATATAAGCGATGCTGTATCTGAGGAAGCTAGCAGACAATTGAGTCTATATTATTTGAAAAGGTTTGGATTAATAATGCACCACAACTTAGACAAGGTTTTACTGGTAGGCGGGCAGTCAATACCGAAGTGGGGCGGCGGTGAGGTTATTCAACCAATTTACATTATAGTTTCTGGAAGAGCAACGACGGAGGTAAAGACATCAAGTGGTAATGAAAAAATACCTGTGGGTCGTATAGTTATTAAGGCAGTAAAGGACTGGATATCTAGGAATATGAGGTTTTTAGATCCAGAAGAACATGTAATAGTCGATTATAGAATAGGAAAAGGTAGTGCTGATCTTAAGGGTATATATGAATCAGATCCGCAGTCGCACAGGTCAAATGATACAAGCTTTGGGGCAGGCTTTGCACCAATGACTACCTTAGAGAAGTTGGTGTTTAATATTGAAAGAACACTTAATAGTAAGGAATTCAAGTCAAAAGTCCCTGCCTCTGGTGAGGATGTAAAGGTGATGGGATTAAGGAACGGAAATAATATAGATATTACGATTGCTAACGCCATAGTATCAAGGTTTGTTAATGATAAAGAAGAATATATGGAAATAAAGGAGGAGATAAAAGAAAAAGTTCTCGATTTGGCATCAAAGGAAGCCTCGGACTATAACATAAATGTTTATATAAATAATGGTGACCTTCCAAAGGAGGGAGTTTTCTATTTAACAGTAACTGGAACGAGTGCAGAGCATGGAGATGATGGTGCAACTGGTAGGGGGAATAGGGTGAATGGTCTAATAACTCCTATGAGGCCTATGAGCCTTGAGGCCACCGCTGGAAAGAATCCAGTAACCCATATTGGAAAAATATATAATATAGCCTCTAAGGAAATAGCTGAAAAGATATATAGCGAAGTTAGCGGTATAAGAGAGGTTACTGTGAGACTTTTAGGTCAGATAGGAAGACCAATAAACGATCCATTAATAGCTGACGTTGCTTTGATTCTTGATAATGAAGCAAAGATAACTTCTAACGTTAAAGCAGAGATTAGTAGCATAGTTGACAATTATCTCGAGCACCTACCAGAACTAACTATGAAAATATTGAAGGGAGAGGTCTCTATGTACTAGTAGGTATTGTATTGCTATCAGGTATTGGATTCAAATAAAGACATTCTATTTTTCCTATACTCCTCTATTATGTTACTGAGGTCTGTTTCTCCCTTGCTTACCTCACTAGCCTTTTTTTGCATTGATATATCCTTTATTATAGAGAATTCTACTAATGTAAAATAGTCTAGGTCTATAATCTTGTATTTTCCCTTGTTTAAAGGTATTATTCCACGCTTCCTTAATATATTGCTTAGAACGTCATTTTCCCTGCTTAGTATTACAGCAGGTATGTTGATTGCATTGATGTATTCTAGTGCCTTGTTTTCAAAGTTTTTTGTATCCTCCACGAGCACCAGATCCCCATTATTGAGTTTGCCATAGATGCTTTCATGTTTTTTAATTGATTTCATTGTTAATGATTCTACTCTTCTAATTAAAAGGAGTTTTTTGTTCATGATGTCAAATAATATGCTTCTCAACATCTCGTTCTTTTTCTCTTCAATACTTAGGTTGGTGTTAACTTCGTTTATTATCTCTTTTAGTCTATGGATTTCATCGTTAAGTTTCTCAATAGCTTCATTTTTTAATACTTCTTCTTTTAATTTACCCTTTGATATCCTAATCTCGTTTTGGAGATTTGCTATATATTTATTTAACTCATTTATTTTGTTTTCCAATATAGCTTTTTGGGTTCTTAGTTTTTCTATCTTATGAATGAGTTCTTCTATAGCAGCCTTTCCGTTTTTACAATTTCTTTCTTTGATATCGTTATGAATGATTTTTTTGTTACCCTCATTAAGTTCAGTCTTTATCATTTCGTTGATTTGTTTTTCAACGGCATTAGCGATGCTAACTCCTTTTATCACATCAGCCTTTATTTTTTCTACATCAAGGTCTATGTCCATTTTAGATACGTATGATTCTACCTGAGAGAGCTTAGATTTAAAAAAGAGATAGGCTTTGTATGCAGCAGCAAGTGCATCTCTTTCGTGCGTAGATCCTGGGTAGTTGTTTTTCAAGGCTCTTAGAGCTAGTCCAAGTTTTTCTACAACAGGTATGTCTTCATTAGGAACATAAATTTCTGCTTTTATTTGAGCAGCAAGTTTCTTTACCATGTCTGGTATTTCTTTCACATCTGTTGCAATAAGAATAGGTTTTCCATAAGAG
>WAJZ01000080.1 GCA_015523575.1 Candidatus Hestiella acidicharens
ATCTCTTCACATGTCATGCTTTTTGATAATAGTATCCTTTTCCTATCTCCGATTATCTTGTCAATTATCTCCAGGGCATCTTTGCCGCTTTCCGCATAATGGGCTACGCCGTTTGCAGCCTTAAAGGAATCCATAACTTTATCTATATAGTATTCAACGTTTGAAAGAACCTCCTTCTTCGCCTCTTCTACTTCTTTGGCCAGTTCTTTTATATTCCCGTGCTGCCTTAGCATGTTGAAGAACCTAGTCTCTGAATTAGATACAGCGTTTGAAAGGGCCTCCTGATACCCTCTGTTGGAAAGGAACCTTATCGAATCATTTATTACATCCTCAAGAAGACCCAAAATTATCACCTATATTAGGCTAGATATATCATATATCTCAACTCCTTTATACCTATGCTTTATCCTGTAAAAGTTTATAAAGCAGATAGGGCACATGGTAACAATGTTTTTTGATTTCTCTGAGAGCTCTTTCATCCTGTCATCGGCTATTGCACTTGCCAAGGAAGGCGATAGCATTTCCACAGGGCCACCACAGCAAAAAGTGTATTCCCTATTCCTCCTCGGTTCTACGATGCTGTAGCCCGCGCCCTCTAAAAGCTTCCTGGGCGCATCTATTATATTCAGCTCCCTTGCATATATACATGAATCGTGGATTGTTAAGGAATTTATGGCCGCTTTTTTCGTAACTTTTTTTATAAGCTCCATATAGCTTACAACCTCTAAAGAAAAGCCATCAATAAATTTAGGGTAGGTCTTTGCTAAGATGCTGTAGGTGTGTGGGTCTACAGTAATTACTTTCTTAACCCCTCTACCTTTTAGCCTTGAGTACACTTTTTTTGCATGTTCGCCAAACTCTTCTACCAATCCCATATCGTAAAGCAACACGCCACTGTATATATCGTCTTCATACAGGTAGGAAAATTCTATACCATTTTTGATTAATAAGCCTGCGATAGACCTCAGGGTTTTATTTGAAAAGTCTACCAATTTTTTGTCAGGCCCTGGCAGGAAATTCACTAAAAGCCCAGCAGGTAGGTGGCTGGCCGTTCTGAGGGCCAAGAATGCACCAATATCGCTCCTTTCAATGCTTTTTAAAAAGGCTGAAAGTGATTCTATGTAGGGAACTAGCTGGTAGAGGGCGCCAGTATAGAGCATGACTTCCCCCTTTCTATTAAACCCATAGCCCTCAGCCCACTTGTAGGAGAAGCCTTGAGGTACCGGGACTGGAAAGCCAGTCCTCAAAGTCATATCTGCCATAAACCTCATTATTTCCTTTACCTTCACAATACATGCACCTGAAATGCTTATACAAGACCTTCTTTGGAATTCATGCAAAAAAATTTTGCGTTAACATCTATGCTTATACTGACATATTGTTTCTCCCTAGGTTTTCTTTACTGATTATATAAGTTCATGGTTACACCTAAGAAGTTCCATCATCGTCTAAAGAGACTTATTAACCCTATGAGGTTATAAATGATATTCAAAGTCAACAGAACTAGCATTCTATTTAAGCTATTATGCGGTTTAGGACATCATTTCCACTACCATAAATCTATATTGACATTTTAAGGCAACCTTAATTACCTTAAAACCCTTTGATATTATAAGTATAATCTTAAAACTTATAAATTTCACTAATGGCCTTGAGGACATATTACAATTTCTAGGTTGTAGGTCTTTTAGGTTCCGGTATGCCTCTTTATGGCATGAACTGGTAAAGAAAATTTTTGTAAAAGCTACTAAAAAAAGTTATAGTTGTTGCGGAAAGACGCCAAGCTTCACTAAGGCTCCTCAAACGCGGAGCTATAGGTGGGGAACGGTTAATGGATCTCTACTAGGAGCTTCAAGAAGAAGTGTGATGATCTGTCTATCACGATTAAAATAATTAGAAGCGTTAAAAAGTTATGATAGGCAAGAAATTTTGGAAGGAAAACCATCAACGGTTTATTTCTTCGGATACTAACCAGAAGTTTAGATCGTCGTCGTAATAGACAAGTCCTTTTTTAGATAGTTTTTTAAATAATCTAGAAGCATTCTCACCAAATTCTGATAC
>WAJZ01000081.1 GCA_015523575.1 Candidatus Hestiella acidicharens
ACCTAAACTATGCTTATATTTGATTCGACCTAGCTAAAGGACTAAGCCAAATATATTTGCATATATTTTAACTAAACGTTATAAAAACCAACTATTATTAAAACTTTACGATCAGAAGCTTCGCCTTTTAGGGTGAGATCGATGAAGACAGAAGGGAAGCCTACTCTTTATGATATTTACGCTTTAGCCAAAAGTAACGGGTAGGCAGAACGGCTAGATATGAAAGACGTAATTTCAGGTTCTTAGAATGAATAAAGAATGATTAAAGACATACCAGAGCGTATAAAGAGATCCTAAAAGACCTATAAAATAGAAGTAGTTAACAATCCCTAGTCATTTAGGGTGAGAAAAGGTTAGTTTTCTTATAAGCTCTCTTATGTAAAGAGACTTGCAAGTTCTCTCTTTGTTAATGGCCTGAAACTTTTTTTCGGTATAGCAAGCCGTAATCCTTTACCATTACTTACATAATCCTTTGTATATATTTGGTACAGGGCATAAGGTTTTCTAAGCGAATTAACTCTTATAAATGCCTCTACCACACTTTCTACAGCCTTTTCTCTTGAACTTCCCCTTATTCCAGGGAATAAAGATACACCTGGACCTTTCCAATTTATACAAGGTATTAGCACACCATTTGATAAAAGGCGAACTCTGTTGCAACCAGCACAAAAAACAGGATTGTTATAAGACTTCACAATTTCTACCTTTGCTCCATCCGGGAGTATATATATTGGTCTATTGTGCATTTTTCTTCTGAGCTTCCTTGCCCCCCTTTCGATAAGTTCCTTTTCTATCAAAAAAAGGGGAAAGTGAAGCTTTTCAAACCCTCTGGCCCCTGAATTGATAGGCTGTAATTCTATCAATTGCAAAACAACACCTTTTTTGCGGGCGAAGTCCACTAATTGCCATATTTCGCTTTCATTTAGTCCCCTTACTACAGAAACGTTTATCTTTATGGTAAAACCGATGCTTATGGCTTTTTCAAGACCCCTTATGGCTTTTTCAAGACCATCAATTCCAGTTATTTTTTTATAAATGCTTCTTCTTAACGAATGTATAGATATGTTTAGCCTTTTAAGGCCAGCCCTTCTTAGGCTATCGGCGTATTTTTCCAAGAGATAACCGTTGGTTGTCATTGAAATATCAGCATCCCCCACTATGTCGCTTATTGAATTTATTACTTCTACGATATCTTTCCTAACAAGGGGTTCACCGCCAGTTATTTTAAATCCACTAATACCAATTCTTGTAGCAGCTTCTGCAACTATGGAGTAATCCTGAGGAGAAAGAAGAGGGGGAAAGGTGCCTACCTTCTGCGGTCCTCCAATAGGGTCACCTTCCAGATGGCAGAAAATACAGCTATAATTACACTCCCTTGTTACAGATATCCTCAAATTATCCAAAATCCTGCCATATGCATCTATCAGAGGGTGTGCTTCCATTATTTATTCCTCTAATTTCCTTATATATCGAGGTGTTTTAAATTTAAATATTAAAGCTCTAGCATATTTATAGTAATATTGCTTTCATCAATTAATGATAACAAACTTGAACTTTCCTATCCCCCGCAACAAAATATCAACCCTAAGATATTTATGATTACCTATTTGCTATTCCCATTAAAATAGCGACAAATTGAAGATCATTGAAGTTTTTATTTTTATCTATATCCTAAAGCCGAACGGAGAACTGATATGAGAGGAGAAGTAATAGCTATCTTGTCATCCGAAAGGATTAACAAGTTGAAGGTTGCCACAAGAATTGATTTATCGGAAGAAAAGGATGACTTATCTATACTTTACAAAAAAGATGGTGATTACATCAAGTCTTTCTTAATTCCAAAAAAATACCCAAGTTCAATAATAAATGTTGTAAAGGCCTCAACGCTTTCAAATAAGGTAGTGGTTATTCCAAAAAATAAAATGGATTGGATTGATGGAGAGCTTCTGCTTATTGCTAATTCAAGTGATTCCAAGGCTTGTGTTGTTGATAGCAAAAATAGCGAAATTAAAAAACTAATAGCCACCTCAAAGCTTAACATTGAGGTATCTGAATATGGAGAACATTGCATGGAGGCTATCGAAAACACCGATAAAGGCTTCATATATATAGACAGGGTTTTTACCGTTAAAGGCATTGGTACTATAATGCTTGGGTTTACCTTCACGAAGGTTGAGAGGCATGATAAATTAATAGCCCTTCCCTCAATGAAAACTGTCGAGGTAAAGAACATTCAAGTGCTTGATGAAAACCAGCAATCCGTAGAACCTAAAGTAAGGATAGGAATAGCGTTAAAGGGCATCAAGGCTGAGGAAGTGAAAGGTACGTATGCGTTAATCCCCGTTGGTAAAGAAACGTTGAAAAAAATTGAAGGGTCTTTCGTGAAGTATCCATGGAATGAAGTAAAGCAAGGTAAAACATATCATTTTATATCCAATGGTATTGTTGTCACAGGAAAAGTAAAACATCATAGCAACAACAAGCTTGACCTAGAACTGTCAAAACCTTTACCAAAGCTTAATAGGCTATTGATTGTTGATGTAAACTTACCGCTCGGTAGGCCCAGGATATTAGGGTATGTCCAGCTAGATAATATTTAGCGGTTCTTTCTGATTGTTTAGAAAATAAAGAGAAATAAATACCCCACCAACAGCCCCTTCTAGCTTATCTCTAAGCTTCCTATACTTCTTATCTAGTGTGGATAGTTTTGATAAGAAGGATTGATCATGTAGGTCTATACCTTTCATTTCTTCCACATTTAGGATATCACCTGTTATGGTTAAGTACGCCTTTACTGATGCCAACATCATGTTTTTATACTCATGCATATCTTTTGATAGCCTTAGTAAATAGCTGTAATCCCTTAGGTTTAACATAAATCCTGTATCGATCTTTGATAATAACTCGAATAAATCACCCAAGGTTCTGTTTTCATACTCTATCGATTCTTTTGTAAAACCAGAATCAGCTAGAAAATCCACATATTTAGATAAGCCAACATCCTCAGCAAGTTCTACTAATTGCCTGGCATCCTGAGCAGGCGTTCGATAAATAGTCCTAGTTAATAAGCTTCCAATACTATCCAGGATTCTCTCTTTTGAGATGCTTATGTAACCATCCAAGATGGAAAGGGATATCGCTGCAGCCATAAGGCCAATTAATGGTTTTTGGCCCGTTATTTCGTATGACCTTCTAGCGGTGTCACTAATCAAAACCCCGATGCCTAATGACCTAGTATCTATATTTCCTAGAGCCAAATCTCTGCCTCTCTTATATGCAACTTCCATTGCATCTAAAAGCTCTATAGATTCAAGTAGCCTAAGCTCGAATTCTAGGTCGGTAACAAACCTATGTATCGAACCCGGTTTAAATGATGTTAAGGCTATAAACAAGCTCCTTTTAAGGTCCCTTAGCACAACACTTCCCTAACTGATTTGTTATTTACTTAGCTTATAAGATTATTTTCAACAAAACTCTAAAAGTAGTGCCATTCAAGCTAAAACACTTCATGTAATCTTTACCTAGAATATGCTTTATTTGCTAAGCGCTATATTCAGCTACCTTAGTTCTTATAGTTTTAAAATTTAAAACTCTAAACAAATTTAGACAAACGGAAGATAAGATGATGCATAAAGAGAATAACCTAAAATATGGCTCACAAAACTCGCTAAGATATGATATTGGTCTCTTAGAAGAACTTGATATCATCTACGGAAATGCCATGAAGATTGTAAATGAATTAATTAAGCCGCCTAAGAA
Organism: Candidatus Hestiella acidicharens; assembly: GCA_015523575.1. GTDB lineage: Archaea > Thermoproteota > Thermoprotei_A > Sulfolobales > Acidilobaceae > Caldisphaera > Caldisphaera acidicharens. Next base: position 3,760 of record WAJZ01000081.1, read on the forward strand.
CATATATTTAAGAGTTAATACATTAAAGATATCAAAACAAGAGTTGTTGGAGCTCTTTGATAAAAATGGAATAAAGTTTTACGAAGATAAAAACATCGACTATGTTATATACTCTCCAATTAACGGACCGTTTAATATAAACATATATGAGAAAAAAGTTTTCGTAAACAAATACGCGTCAGATTCCATTTATATAGGGAGCGATGTCTATATTCCAGGTATAATATATGCTGATAAAATAAAAAAAGGTGACAAGGTAACGGTTTGTAGCAAAGATGGCATTCCTTTAGCCTCAGGTACATCCATTGTAAATTTTAACGAAATAGTACACCTAAGGAATGGAAAGGCCGTAATAAATGAAGAATCAGCATATAGATCGCCTAAAATAAGAGAACTACCGGGATTTAATGAAGGCTATTTCTATTCGCAGAGCTTACCTAGCATATGGGCTGCTGAGATAGCTGCAATAGAGAGAGGACATATTATTGTAGATATGAATGCAGCTCCTGGAGGCAAGGTAGGGTGTGTGGCACAAAAAATTGGGACAAAGGCAAAAATAATAGCGATAGATAGGCCAAGCAAGAAGAAGAAGCTTGAAGAAAACATGGAAAGGCTTGGCTATCATTGGGTAGAGATAGTAGCATTAGATTCTAGATATGCAAGCCTTGACCTAAACCTGAAGGAAAAAGCTGACATCGTAATTATAGACCCTCCTTGTACAAATATCGGCGTACGTCCGAAACTTTCTGATAAAAAAACACTAAGAGATGCAATAATATTAAGCAAATATCAGAAACAGTTTATAGGCGAAGCATATAGAATGCTTAAACCTAGGGGTACGTTAGTTTACTCAACGTGTACAATTACATATAGGGAAAATGAAAACAACATAAGATACGCTGAATCAATAGGGTTTGATGTAGAAGATATAAAAATTCCTGGTACGACAAAGAATTCTTATGGTGTAAGGTTCAATATAGAGGAAGGTTATACTGGCTTTTTTATATCAAA
>WAJZ01000082.1 GCA_015523575.1 Candidatus Hestiella acidicharens
CAAAATAGTGCTTGTTATGAGTCAATATCCTTTCGATCCGGCCACAACAAAGCCTAGCGATACAATGGCATTTGAGGAGGCTAAAAAGAAAATAGATGAAATAAAAAAAGATCCATAATTCCCCTTATCTAGCGTTCTATTTGTTAATGACTTAGAAAAGATTTTTAAGTTGTTATATAAAACCTTGCTGATAGGGTTGAATTGGAAAGCTATGAGAAAAACGATAAAAGAGAAAAAAGGCTGTTCTATTTGGTAGGCGTAGGTGAAGTTCTAGTAGCTATAATATTAATTTTAACCGTAGTTATAGGTTCCCTTATAACTATTTCTAGCACTTTCAAAATGTTTTATACCGGTGTGTTTAGTAAAAACAATATTCTGAACCTGATAGATACTTCATTAATACTGCTAATAGCTGTAGACCTGCTAAGGACGGTGGTTGTTGGATTCTCTAAAAGGTCAATTCCTATAAAAACGGTAGTCGAGGCAGGTTTAATAGTTGTCATCAGGCAGATGATAGCAAACTCTTTGTTGAATGGAGGTGCAATAAATTTAGTTTTCATTTCTATCTCATTCATTTTAGTGGTCATTGGTTGGGTCATAGTTAGTAGGTATTCTTCAGAGAAGGCATAGATTCTTATTCACTAAGAGCTTAGGCAATACCTTGTTTACTGCTTAGCTATTCTTCGCAGTTGGGGGGAAAACTTTAGTAGTTCATTAAAGTCCTTCGGTAGTTTGGGGAGTATCAAAGCTACTGCAGGAACTTTTAATATGTTTAGAAGGTTATTTGCTAGGTTCTCAAAACCTTTTTGATTATTGTTGATAAGGGAATAGATCGATTCAATCAATTTAAAAGCAAGTTCGTTGTTTGTTATTGAGAGAAGGCGTATTAGGTTTATGCCGTTAGACTTAATTAGGGAGTTCTCTATTTTTCCCACCACATAGATATAAAATGCATGTCCCCTATTCGTTATGCTACAATTTCCGCCAAGTATTTTACAGTCTATATAATCAACCGGGATTGAGTCAAAATGGTATATTTTCGCATCCTTGAGCTCAAAACTCAGGTTGAACTCTATGGATCCATATTTATATAGTGTTGTGTGATGTTCTTTGCTAAGGTCTTCTGCATGTTTCCAATAACTCCTTTCTTGATACTCGCTTAACCCTATGCTCTTTAAAAGACGGGTTGTTGCCATGGGTGTATCTCTACACCTCAGATTTTTTTCGATACAAAACTTTAGTATTTTCGTTGCACAATCCAAGGAACTCTTTAGAAACGTTTTGTTTATTCGCATCTCTATCACATCATTATTCTAAAGGGGTAGATGAAGCCTTAAAATTTTTGATTAAAATTTGGTTAGTGTTAGTTAGTGCTGATAAAGGGTTGGAAATAAATTGACCACAAGGAAAGCTACCAATGAAAAATTTATCGGCGTTTTCAGCGTCTACATTATCTCCTCCATTTTTCTATATTTTTTTGTAAAAATTGGAGTAGAAAACTCAGCACCATCCATTCTTATGTCAATAAGGTATGCTGTTGCTGGAATCATCTTGTATTTATTATCTAGAAAAATTATTATAAACAAAGGTGTGATTCTTTTATCCTTATTTACATCAATCTCAACGCTCTTTTGGGCTTATGGGTTGATATACGTGAATCCAGCATCTTCTTCAGTTATTAGCTATACTATGCCTTTTTTTGCACTCATCTTAGCATTTTTCTTCTTAAGGGAAAATCCAACCTCTTTTGAAATAATTGGCCTCATAATTGGATTTGCCGGCTTGGGCATCTATAGCTTACCACTACTTAGAGGCCTGACAGCTTTAGGCGTGCTTTTAACTATAATTGATGCGTTCTTTTGGGCTATGTTTAGCGTATATTATAGGAAGCTTTCTAATTACGATGTTCTATCATTAAATGCCTCTCAATTCATGTTAGGGGCATTATACATGGCTGTATATACTCTATTCCTACCGCGCAGCAGTTTATATATAAGCTTTAATATGAAATTGGTTGAGAGCTTAGTGTATATATCCACAATTGGTGGGGCACTTCAGTTCTTAGCATGGAACTACATGCTTAAGTTAGAAAAGGTAAACAGAGTAACTGCGCTAGCCTACGTAGTTCCTATAGGTACAACGCTTGTGCAGATCCCAATTTACAAAAAGCTCCCTTCTTTGATTCAAATTATAGGACTTATAGTAATTATAGTCGGCGTTGTCTTAAGCAGGTATAGGAAAGTAGGGGCTACAATACCTTAAAAGCAAAATTATGCAGGTTTTAACTACATTAATACTTTGCTTGGCAAGTGAACTACTCCCCACTAATGTAGGGAGCTTCCTGCTTCATGGAGGAAACATGCCCTTCAATTACCACTTTAGCAGTAATGAGGAGTAGAGGTTTCCTCTCCACAGGCTCTGAGGATCATCCCAGCCCCGACCTATTTTTTATCCTGCAAGCGGAAATGTAATCCCTATAAGGGTCATCTAAAGTTAACCCTTCTGAAGTTCCCCTTGGGTTCACCTTTATAACTCTCTTAC
>WAJZ01000083.1 GCA_015523575.1 Candidatus Hestiella acidicharens
CCTCAAGCCATCCCATAAATCTATAAATATTTGAGTGATAATTATAATTCGAGAAATGAAAAAGCAGGGATGTGGCTGAAGTGAAAACTAGCGAAGATGCTGTTTCCTTAAGTGGCGTAGTAAAGCTCTATGGCAACTTCGTTGCACTAAGGGGCATCTCTTTTAGGATACCAGATGGAGGAAAATATGCTTTACTTGGTCCAAACGGGGCTGGAAAATCTACTACACTAAAGTTAATCGCTGGACTACTAAAGCCAGATAAAGGAACTGTCAGAGTATATGGGTATGATCCAGCAAACGATTTAGAAACAAAGAAAATAATCGGTTATCTACCAGAAGATGCCACCCCATATAGAAATCTCTCCGTCAGAGAAAACCTTGAATATATAGCTGCACTAAGAGGTATCGACGATGCTGCCGATAGGGCCCTAGAAATAATGGATGCGTTAAAACTAAGGGATTACGAAAGGGCAAAGGTGGCAAAGCTTTCAAGGGGCAACATACAAAAACTTGCCTTAGCACTTGCTATAATCCATAGACCAAGGCTTCTCCTACTAGATGAGCCCCTAAATTACCTTGATATACCAACTCAAGAGGAGGTAATATCAATGTTATCTAAAATTGGCAACTCTATGCTCGTTTCAACTCACATCATGGCAGTTGCCGGAAGGCTAACGGATAATATAATAATGATATCTAGAGGAACGCTTATCTGGCAGGGAACGTTTACTAAGCTTAAAGAAATGTCAAATGAAGGAGAGCCCATAGAAAAAGTTGTCGCTAGGTTGATGACGGATGGTCAAGTGGTTTAAGCTACTGAAGTTTATAATTAAGACAAGGATATCACCGGGAATGCTTGCCATCCTCCTAATTATAATAATATATGCAATCTTTACTGGTATTGGTATGTCATCCAGTGGAATAAAGATAAATACAAAGGTGCCACAATACTATGCAGTAATATACGCGACTTTTTTCCTCGTTTTTTCTTCTTTTTCTGGTGGCCTTGCAATACTTAAGTCCGATAGAGATTACCTATTTCTTTTACCTGTTAACAAAAGGCAGTTAATCGTAACTTTATTCATAGCACAAATTATCATCCTAGGATCTTCAATAATAGCCTTCTTGGGCTTCTATTTGCCTTTTCTAGGCCTTAATGCATGGGAAGCCGTAACGTCCTTTGCCTTGTTTATCTTATTCGTTACATCATTAAGTACCTATGTTGGAGACCTACCAACTGGAAGAAAGGCAATTATATCAACGCTTCTTGGCGCCTGGGGTATCTCTCCCTTACTTAGCTTCCCCTATAGCCCTACCGCAATTTTCTTCGGCTACCCACTCTCTGGTATTTTTGTTTTGGTGCCATCAACAATAGTTACCATGATATTTTCAAATAAAAAGATTGCAAACATAGGGATAGAATACTTCAAGACAGTAAATAAAAGTTCATCTGTAGGTTTCAAGGGAAACATAAGCTTTGCTGGCCATAAAGGTATAAAAGCTTTGTATTATTTTAACATTAACTATCTAACAATTGCTGGGAGAAGTGGCGGGATTGGTTATAACGTAAGGTATTTCTCAGGAAGAGTAAAAATTACAAAGATACTATTGGTGATTTCTATAGTTTCTGCTGTATATGCATTTATAACTATAAAGTACCTCTCTACTAATGCAAACCTTATATCATTACTAACTTCAATATTTGCCGTCTCTTTTATCTATAGCTTTATGCAAGCCTCAATAGCAAATGAAAGACCATGGCTAGCCTTTACATCAATAGACCCAGGTAGCTTTTTAATCCACCTCTCTATAAGCAAAGCAATATCATCTATCATTATATTACTACCCTTAGTAATATCAGATGCTATCATTGGCCTAGTAGTCTCAAGGGCAGGCCCATCCCCGATTTCTCAAGTAACCCTGCTTATTGCCATGCCATCTATCCTAGTAATATCTAACTATGTCGCGACTAGGTATTCCCTCGTACCACAAATAAGAGAAGAAGGGGTCTTACCAGGTCAAATGAGGATCAAACAATTTTTCTTCGCAATACCAATGTATATAATATTTGCTGTAATTGGTATATCTGCTTTTAGCTTTTTTGGCGGACTGGTATCTTCGGGTATTCTATGCTTAATTGCCGTTATAATGCTAACGAACAAAAGGATATGGAGAAAAGCTGCCTATTCTATGATAGACCACGGCTACGTTTAGGGGTTTTCTTGGGCAACTCTACCAGAAACTCTTAGCAATTCCATTATTTTATTGTGGAGAAGTTCTATAATCTTTCTCTTATCCTCCATCAACACAACATCGCTATAACCCTTCGCAACTATGCTGTGAGCCATTGGAGATGGATATTGTAATGGACCCTTAATAATAACCCTGATTTCACCGTCTTTTATCCACTTGATTACTTTCTCAGCAGACTTTATATCCATATAATCCTCGAGTATCTCCCTGTAGGTTTCTCTTATCATTGGAAGGTCAGGTATTTCATCCAGCAGGAGGTTCAATAATTTTTGAGCACTAAGCTGCATCCTCTCTGGACTCCTCTCCCAGCCCTTATATCTCTTCAATATCATAAAGCTTCTTTGGGCAACATGCCTAAACCTTCTTCTCATCATTTCAGTTCTCCTTAAAGCACTCTCCAACGTTTCTCTCAAATTATCTTTCCCTACGCTTTCGATGACATCTTCTATCATTTTATTCGTCAAGGTTTCAGTTCCTTGATAAGATAACATGAACCCATTATCGGTAACCGTTACCTTTATTGGTTTATTCAATTTATTAGATAGTTTGCTTGCATATGCCCTAGAGAGGGCATCGTTTGTTCTCCTTCCAAAGAGCATGTGAAAAACCACGTTCCATCCTTCTTCATCTTTAAAATATTCGATTAGTAGGTTCCTCCTGCCAGGTACAACCCCTATGTATGCAAGTTGTTCCCATACATACCTAGTTATCTCGTTTGCAGCATGCTCATCAAGCAAATATTCTTTCTTCAACAAATTCTTTGCCTCAGCAATCCTCCCCCCTTCTATAAGTTTAGCAATGTTTTCTCTAAACTCCCCAACCCTTAAGGCACTATCAAAGCTTAATGGTAACATTTCGCTAAACCATTGAGGAACTGTAGGTCTCTTCCCTTCAGCACTCTCAACTATTACCTCCATGCCTTTACTCTTCAAAAACTTATACGTCTTTCCTCCTAGGACGAATATATCCCCTACCTCCAAAATTTCCACAAACCCTTCCTCCAAATTTCCAACGTATTTGCCGTCTCTGGTCTTTACCCTTACCTTTGACTCATCTGGTATAGTCCCTGTGTTTAATTGATAGATCATTCTAGAACCTTTTTTTCTACCGAAAACGTTATTCGCCTCGTCAAACCATATCTTAGGATAAACCTTCTCTTCCTCAAGGCCTTGTCTACCTGCCAGATAATAGAGGACATTCATAAATTCCTCTTTTGTAAGATCATGGTAGTTATAAGATCTTCTTATCAGCTCAAATGCCTCATCTACGTCCCACTTCTGATCGATAGACATGCCTACAATATGCTGTGCCATAACGTCTAATGGCTTCATTGGAATCCTAACGTTGTCTATTTCTCTTTCTAAAGCGCACTTGGCTAAAACCGTGCACTCTATCAAGTCATCTCTATCAACTGCTATTAATCTGCCCTTGCTGGTTTGGTTTATATAATGACCCGCCCTCCCTATTCTCTGCAATAGCCTGCTAACGCTCTTTGGACTACTTAAAAGCAAAACCAAGTCTATATAACCTATATCTATTCCAAGCTCGAGGCTAGTGCTTGAAACCACAACCCTTAACAGACCATTTTTCAATTTCTGTTCAACGCCTAAGCGAAGACCTCTAGATAGGCTACTGTGGTGAGCCTCTATTTCATCAAGGTCTATTGCCTTTTTATCAGAAAAGAGCCTCTTAAGCTTAAATGAAACCCTTTCTGTTGCACTCCTAGTATTTGTAAATATTAACGTCGTCTTGGAAGAAGAAACAAGCTTTGCTATAGTTCCATATATTTCATTGTTTATCTCCTCAGCGCTTCCATGTATAAGGTCTACGTTGGGCGTTATTACCCTAATATCGAAGGGTTTTGTAAACCTTGCATCGATAATCTCAACGTCCCTTGGACGACCATACATATAACCTCCAAGGAACCTAGCAACCTCATCTAGAGGGGAAATCGTTGCCGAGAGTCCTATCCTCTGCATATATGAGCCAGTAGTTTGATGAACTAAGTACTCTAACCTTTCTAGGCTTAGCGAAAGATGTGCACCCCTTTTGCTAGAGGCCAGCTCGTGAATTTCATCAATGATCACCCACCTCACGCTTGAAAGCTTTTCCCTAAACCTTGGAGCCGAAAGGCTTATAGCTAACGATTCTGGTGTAGTTATAATTATATGTGGTGGATCTCTTAGCATTTTTTGTTTCTCATTTGATGGAGTATCACTAGTCCTTAACCCAACCCTAATTGCAGGGAGCTCTATACCCTCCTTTTTGCATCTTTCCTGTATTTCTCTTAGTGGTTTCAACAAATTTTTTTGCATATCGTTGTCTAGGGCCCTTAAGGGGCTAATGTAAATGGCGTATATCTTTTTTTGTAGCTCATCCTTTTCTGCAAGGGTATACAAATCATCAATTATAGCTAGGAATGCAGATAGAGTCTTGCCAGTACCAGTGGGGCTTGAAATTAACACATTTTTACCCTGCTTTATTAAGGGAATTGCATATCTTTGAGGCTCAGTAAACGAATGAAACGTATCCTTAAACCATCTAGCAACATATGGCCTTAGCATCAATAATATTTCATTGTCTTTCAATTCTGTAATCCCCAAACGTTAATCTATACTCTAACTGGAAACTTTTAACGGTTTATACATTAAGGTTAAAAAGAAAAAAAGCTCTGAGGAATTGGGAAGGGAGATGCTGAAGGACCACTTCATAAATTATATCTATGAACACAAACAGGATCTTTTAGGAAAAAGGATAAAGGTATGTGGTTGGGTTGCTAATGTAAGAGACCTCGGAGGAGTCAAATTTTTACTAATCAGAGATAGAACTGGCATAGCCCAAGCTGTTTTAAAAAAAGGATCCACACCCGATGAAGTAATAAGAATGTCTAAAAATATAGTAAAAGAAACTATCCTATGTGCCGAAGGAGAGGTTGTTGAAGGAAAGTCTTCCCTAAAGCTAGAGGTAATCGTTGATAAACTAGATGTTTTAAACAGGCCATTCGAATCAATACCACTCGATCCAGAAACCAGCACCTCGGCCCAGTTAAACGTAAGGCTTGACTATCGATGGTTAGATGTCAGAAATAGAAAAGTTGGGTCTATTTTCATTTTCGCCTCATGGATTGCCAACATGTTTAGGCAGTATTTAACAGAAAATGGATTCGTAGAAATATTTACGCCAAAGATAGTGGCTACAGGAACTGAGGGAGGCGCGGAGGTCTTTCCTGTTATTTATTTTGGTAAGGAGGCCTACCTAGCTCAAAGCCCACAATTCTATAAGCAACTTGCAGTAATCTCTGGGCTGGAAAGGGTTTTTGAGATAGGACCTGTATTCAGGGCCGAAGCTCACCATACAGTAAGGCATCTCTCAGAGTTTCATGGCTTGGATTTCGAAATAGGCTATATTAGCTCTCCAGATGACGTAATGAATTTGATTGAAGGTTTCTTCAAGCGCTTGTCCTACGAGTTGAAGAACAATTCTTCTTTAAATTGGATCAAGGAATTTTACAACATAGAGGTTTCCATACCAAAGAAAATACCTAGATTATCAATAAAGGATGCCTACGAGATACTGTCGGAGAA
>WAJZ01000084.1 GCA_015523575.1 Candidatus Hestiella acidicharens
AATATATAGCATTACAAACATAGGCCTTAGTGCATCCATGCCATCAGTATTAAACATCTTCCCGAGTGAAAATTACGCTCTCTCAACTCCTACTACATACAAGTTATACCCAGGTGAGACCATAGATGTTTCAGTCAGCTATTATAATCTCCCAGTTTGGACCACAACAGCTGATGTAACAACAGGCAAAGGTTTTTACTATATAAACCCCTTGACTGGTGTTATAGAAAACATAACAGAAGTTCCTCTCTCTGATCTAAGTGGTAGCACATTAAGTATTACACTACCACTAAACTATCCATATTGGGGTTCCGCGCTCTTCATTAAAATAGGTCTCGGTAATGGATGGATTACATATGCACCACTTGTTTACAGTAATAGCTTTGCTCACGTCTATCCGACATATTATGTTAAATATGCAAACAATTTAGGCCAGTTCGAACCCCTCTCTTCAACCTCTAAGCTGTTGTTAGGTCAATATGTTTACTTCTATGGCTATGGCTTTAAGCCTGGGCTAAACGTAGCCCAAGAGCTATATGAACTAAACGATACGAATGCTGCTATAGCGATAAAGCAGCTGTTAACAACGATGGCACCTTGTTGCGGCAGTAATATGGAAACAGCAAATGGCAGTGGTGTCTTCTATTTTGTTGCACAAATACCATATACTGGGGTTGTAGCAAATCAAGCAGTTTCTAGTGGTTTGAGTGGCGCTTCATTTACTGTATACTTCAACATCTCCAGTACAGTTCCAACCTATAATTACACAATGAGTCAGTATTGGAGCGCTTTGCTTATAACAAATAACACGAATGATGCTATCATTTACATAAATCCGGTCTTATACCTAAGCACTCCAGGTAGCTACGTCTATGAACCCGAGATAGGGCTCACTAATGCTTCATTGGTTCCATATAACGCAACACAGCCGTTTACGCTAACAATAGATGGCCATACGTTTACACTTAGTCCTATAGCACCTGAAAGCTCTGGTAAGTTTAAGGTAGAAATTATAGGAGCAAACGCCAGTGCACTTTACAATACCCTATACTTAGTTAATAGTACTAGTGCTCCTGTTTCTATTATTCTTAAGAAGAACGTTACATTAACTAACGGTTATGGTACCTTTACATATGAGGTACCAAACTTATACGGAAAAACGGCTATATATACAAATATTACTTCTTACAATAGTACTGCCTTTGAGTCATCAATAAGCTATAATCACGTCAATGTTGCCACCGCGTACGAGGTTGTGGTTGGAGAATATCCAATATATAGGGCTTATAGTAGCGTGGTACCAGTAAGTGGCTATGATAATACTACCTATTTAGTATTAGAAAATGTCCCAATAACAATAGTAGGCTTCGGTCTTACGAATAATGCATTAAAGGTATTAATAAATGGTGTAAACAAAACAGTATCTACTGCACCAAACGGTTTCGGCTACGGTACAATAATGGTCAACCCTGCTAATGGATTCTTGAGAACAAACAAATTCTACAATTTAACAGTACCAGGCTATGAATTAAATGTCAGCGATCCATCAGCAACCATAATACTATACTATATTAATGAAATAGTAGTACCCATACAGGTAGAATTCTCTGGCTCAACGGTATCTGTGGGTGAACCTTACATAGCTTATGTGGAAAACCCAATACTAACAATGCAGGTATATAATACCCAGCTAGCTACCTATGCAAACCTCTTTACTTTAGGCACTAGCCACACGAAGGCCTTTACCTATACTGGTAGCACAACTAAGTATGGTACCGTAATGTCCGGTGCAGGGATAGTTCCTACGCCACCGACGATGTATTCCTTCATAGTAACCCCACCTGATGTACCAAATGGGCAGCTAATATTCTGCTATAACCAAAGCTTAATATTCCTACCATGGCCATACGTTTCAGCTAACGCATATGGTGTAGGAGAGGCCGGAATAATCGCTAATTCCACGTTGCTAACACAGGCCTACCTCTCTCAAGAGCTGAATGGATTAAAGAATAACTTAACAGTTCAGATAAATTCGTTAAAGGATGAGCTCTTAGGTGTTAACTCAACCCTGTCTTCCCAGATAGCTAACGTCAAGTCCGAAGTCATGAGTGTAAACAACACCCTCAACAACTACTACGGAGAGATGGAAATGATGGCAAAGAACATCAACTCAACCCTGTCTTCCCTTAGCTCAAAGTTGAACAGCATAGATGCTTCCATATCATCATCGCTATCGACAATGCAAGCCACATTAAACGGTATTGCATCTTCAATCGGAAGCCTATCGCATACGGTGTCTACGGACTATAGCAACATGAAGTCCATGATATCTTCCATAAATACTAACTTGGCCACACTAAATACTAAGGTAGCAAGTATAAGCAGTGGCATGTCTAATGTTAATAAGACCATAGCATCAGTAGGCAAGTTAGTAAAGTCCCTAAGTTCCACAGTCTCATCCCTAAGTTCCACAGTCATGAGCCTAAGTTCCACATCCTCATCCCTAAGTTCCACAGTCTCATCCCTCAATTCAAAGGTAGCCAGCATGAGCTCAACCCTATCATCAGTTCAATCTTCAGTCTCATCCCTAAACTCAAAGGTAGCTAGCCTACAATCTTCAGTCTCATCCCTAAGTTCCTTGCCTAGCACTGTCTCTTCGATAAAGTCAAGCTCGTCTACTGCCTCTACAAACGCTTCTAGGGCAGAATACTTTGCTATAGGAGCGTTGATAGTCGCAATAATAGTATTGATAATAGTCGCATACATGGCTTTTGCCAAGTCATAATATAAGTCATTTTAAATCTAATTTTTTTAACATAATTAATTTTTTTATATAATACTTTTAAAATAAATCTTGCTTGCATGATCTTGCTACAGATAACATAGAAGCCTTCCTGCTTACATAATGCTCAGCCATATGATGCTCTATATTAGGTTTTATACCTGAAAATTCATTAATGATTTAATTGCCTGGTTACTTTTTAAACGGTTTCAACAATACCGTAACCATAAATTGTTGCTAAAACCTTTTTTCCTCTTCATTTTCTTACTTCTTTGGTGGTCTGAATGAGAAAGGTGTTTGTTTTAGGTCTTGATTCGCTGCCACCTAAGGTCCTTTATGAAGGCTATGGGGAGGGCCTTGACTTTATTAGGGAAATGACAAAGGAGTCAGCGAACTACTTGATGAGGTCTTGTTACCCGCCAATAACAATACCCGCATGGATGTCTATGTTTACTGGAAAAACTCCGGGGGAGCTGGGAATATACGGCTTTAGGCACAGAAGGCCTGGTAGCTTTGAGTCATACGTGATAAATTCTAGCTACATAAAGGAGAAGGCTATATGGGATGAGCTGCCAAATGTCAGAACTGGACTCTTTGGGGTCCCACCAACTTACCCTCCAAAGCCTATAAATGGGTTTATGGTAACCGATTTCAACACACCATCGAAGGAAAAACCATACACTTTTCCGCCTTGGTTAAAGAAAGAGATAAGCTCTATGGGTTTAGACCCGATATTTGATATAGTCTACAGAACAGAAGACAAAGAAAGTGGCTATAGGGACTTGATGAACATGGTAGATAACCACCTGAAAATAATGGACTACCTAGTAAAGAAGAGGTGGGACCTTTTTATCTATGTGGAGATAGGGATAGATAGGGCACATCACATGTTTTGGAGCTACTTCGATAAGTCACATCCTAAATATGAGTATCATGAAAAGTACAGTAATGCCATTCCTGAGGTATATAGGAAGGTGGATTCTTGGTTTTCAAAAATAAATGAGAGGCTGCCCAAAGACACTATCTACATTATAGTATCTGACCACGGGATGAAAAGCGTGAAAGGATCGTTTGTAATCAACCAATGGCTTCAAGAAAAGGGCTTCCTTAAATTAAAAAGGTGTAACAGGGCAAAAAGGAATGCTACCGAAGGAAAGGGGTGGTGCGGAGACGTTATTGATTTAAATGAAGAACTAATAGACTGGGAAGAAACACAGGCATGGGCGTGGGGTGGATACTATTCAAGGGTTTTTATTAATTTACAGGGAAGGGAAAAGAGGGGGATTGTAAGAAAGGAAGACGTTGAGGGCTTGCTAAAGGATCTGAAGAAGGAAGTAGAAAAAATCAAAGGACCCTCTGGAGAGGCTTGGGAGAACTTTGCTTTCAAGCCAGAAGAAATTTACCCAGAAGTGAAGGGAGACCCGCCGGACTTAATGGTATATTTAGACAACTTGAACTGGAGGCCCATAGGCTCTGTAGGGTATGATTCCCTTTATCAAGAGAAGAACGATAAGGGGCCAGATGATTCCATACATGATTGGTACGGGGTATTTTCAGTGTATGATCCTGAAGGCACGATAGAGAAAGGGAACAAGGGGGTAATAAACATAAATGAGATAAAAGATTTCTTGAAGGAAATAATCTTGTCTAGATAGGCTTAATAGCTTAAAATTGCCAATTCCATTTTTTACTTAAGAAGGAGGATAATATGATAGCCATCGCTATTGGAGTGGCCTCAGCGATAATATCTTTTGCCGGCTCTGTGGTAATGATAAGGGCCTGGATACCTGTTGCAAAAAGGGAAGGAATGGTAGGCAAAGATATGAATAAGGTAGAGAAAAATGAAGTTGCAGAGGTTGGTGGGTTCTGGGCTATAATATCAAGCATATTTGCCTTCTTGGTTTTTGAGGCAATCTATGCATTTGTTTATGGTAGGTTTTACGACATATTGGAGGTCTATTCAATAACGATTCTACTCATACTTTCCTCTATTTTGGGATTTTTGGATGACATACTTGGCTGGAAGAGGGGGTTACCTGCATACATAAGGATCCTGGCAATGGCCCCCATGGCCCTCCCCTTAATGATTATTAGGCATAATGCCTACATATTATCATTACCTTTCTTTGGTAAGATAGATTTAGGTTTGTTGTATCCTCTAGTAGTAATACCCGTTGGAGTTCTGGGAGCAAGCAACGCCTTTAACATGATCGCCGGCTATAATGGCTTGGAGGCCGGCATGGGGCTCGTTTTACTCATATTTACCTTAGCTTTCTCATTAGCGAAGGGACTGAGCTTTACGTCGTACGCATCAATAATAATGATCGGGGCCATAATAGGGTTTTTGTTATACAATAAATATCCAGCAAAGGTTTTTCCAGGAAACACTTTTACGTATGCATTTGGGGCCTTTTACGCTGGGTTAGTTATATTGGGGGATGCTACAAAGTTTGGGCTTACCCTTTTCTTCTTGTATTATATAGAGCTTATCCTGTTTCTAAGGGGTATTCTGCATGGCGTGTACAAAGAGAACTTTGCTAGCGTATCAAGCGATAACACCTTAGAACCGCCATATAGCAAATCCTACAGCCTGACACACCTCTCAATAAAAATCATTAAAAAGGTGAAGGGCAGGGCGAAAGAAAGGGACGTTGTATTATTTCTAATGCTGCTGCAATCCATAGTTGGTTTGGTATGCCTTATCATCTATCTTTAATTCAAATACCACAAACCTCTCGTAATCTGAGTCGAAATGCTTTGTGTATTGTCTATACCCTTCTAGGAAGCCCTGTGCAAAGAACACAGGTTTTGTATCAAGCATCACAATCTTGCCATTTGAATAGACCTTTCCTTTGTAGTCTTCTATTGGAAACCATACCCACCTGTCGACGTATCCTCTTATCTTTGGTATCTCGCTACATTCTTTAAAACCAAACTCCTCCGCTATTTCTCTTGCCCCAGCTTCAAGGCCTTGGTGTATGTAATAAATATCATCTATTTCTTTAAATCCTAGGGATTTAGCCAATTGTATAGAGGGAACATTCCTCTCGTTTGTCATAAGCCTGAAGACTTTCATCCCGCTCATTTCTATCCCTTTTCTTGTTAGTCCTATGCCTATCCCTTTTCTCCTCAGCTCTTGCTTTACCCTTATTCCTTCTAACCACGCAAAGTCTTTGAAAATTCTGACGTGAAGTATTCCGAGGATCTTGCCATAGTCATCAATGGCCTTGATAAATATGCCTTCTTTTATCCACTCATCAAATACATCTGCTATGTAGTCTCCCCATGGGAAAGTGTTTTCTGTTAGCCTCTCTACTTGCTCCCTATCTCCTTCCTCGACTAGTTCATACCTAATGGTAGCCACGTATAACCCCCCAGACTTGTATACACACGCGTCCATAAATGTTTCTCTATATATAGGCAGGGCAAAGTTTATAAGTTTTCGACTCGAATAACCGATATGGTGATGAATGGTGTGGTTTAAGGGATGGAGAGGTCCCTACCCGGGAAATGGTCCATTCAGCTACTTACCTCCGTGGGAGAGGCCAGGCTTTTATTTCAGGTTTGCGCCTGTAGCCGCACCCCTACCTCCTTGGTATGGCGCAATGCTATCCTATGCCAGAGGGGACTTAGCATATCTAGAGAACTATAAGGCATGGTTAGAAAGTATTAAAAAGGAAATAGAGGCAGAACTGAGCGAGATAGAAAAGAAGATAGACGAGCTTTCAAAGAAGTAAATACCTTTTATAGTAATCAACAGTTTTTTTAATGCCATCTTCAAGC
>WAJZ01000085.1 GCA_015523575.1 Candidatus Hestiella acidicharens
GCTCCAAGCCCCCGCAGGGCATGACTTAGATGGAAGCCTTATGCCGTTGGCTTCAACAGCCACCCATGGCTCCATAACCCTCAAGAGGGGTTATGGACAGGTGGAACTCTTTAGGTGCTACCATAAACCTATATAAAATGAATGAATGACCACCTAGGGAGAAACGGTTTTGGTTTAAACAGGTATATTAAAAGACCTTAGGATTCCCTACGTTCTGCCTTATTTTCTTAAATAACGAAAAGGTATTTGATCAATGACCATTTATGCAATAAGCCTAAGATGTTAGACTTAATATTTGTAATGTACATTAGCTTCTCATATATGAAGATTTTTTACTTTTTTCGATTAGCCGGATTGCATTTTCATTGTGATTTGTAAGGTTATTCCGAATACTTAAAATATCCGGCTTGGTTCTATTTTTCTGGTATGAGGATGTGGGTGCAGAAAATGGATGAAATAAAACTATATAGGATTAGCGGTAGAATGATGATTTCACATGATAGGTTCCCTACATGGAATAAGTTTTCAGTAGTAGTTCGAGCGTTAAGTAAGGAACATGCGCTTGAAAGAGTGTATTCCGAACTTGGAAGTAGGCACAAACTAAAAAGGTATCATATAAAAATAGGCTCCATCGAAGAAGTTCCAATAGATCAAGTAACAGATACTAGCATAATTAAAGTTCATAACCTAAGTAAATTGGTGAGGGATTAATGTCTAAAAGGGAAGCAATAGATGTAAACGAGCTTATGCTACAGTATGAGGCAGTTAAGTCAGAAATCTCACAGCTAAGGTCGCTGATATCGCAGCTCCTCATACAAAAGGATGGCATAGAGAAAGCTAAGTCTAGTATTGATACTATTAGCAACAGCAAATCTCCTGACGAGGTAATATTCCCCTTAGATCCTGGATATATGGCAATGATATTTGCAAGGCCTGTTGATAAAAACCAATATATAATATATCTAGGTGCAGATGTATATGCCAAGCTTAACTCCATAGAGGCTATGAAGATATTAACTGAAAGAGAGGGTGAACTAAATCAGGTTATCAATAACGTGAATCAAAGACTCCTTCAACTAGAAAATCTCAGAGAACAATATGAGGCAATTTTACAACAGGTTGCCACCGAGATTCAAAAACAAGGAAAATAAAGGTGTAAGAACTTGTTAGAAGGCCTTAGGAAGGCCTTTCAAAAGGTATCTAGTAAAATTAAGGAAAAGGTCGAATATAAAGAGTTAGGCGAAGAAGATGTAGAAGACATAATTGAAGATTTAAAGTTTGACCTAATAGAAAATGACGTTGCATATGACATATCAGAGAAGATAGCTGAATCGGTTAAGTCAAAATTAGTAGGGCTTAAAATAAAGAGGAGAGAAGACATAGAGGATGTTGTGAAAAATGCATTTTCGGATTTGCTAAAATCCATTTTTGATTTAGGAAAAGTGGATTTGGTAAAGAATATCAGGGAGAAATGCTCTAAGAATGGTCCTTTTGTTGTAGTATTTCTTGGTATAAATGGCGCAGGTAAAACAACTACCATAGCAAAGGTTGCATTTATGCTTAAAAAGAATAACCTATCAAGCGTCATAGCCGCTGCAGACACTTTTAGAGCAGGTGCCCAAGAACAAATAGAGAAACATGCAAAAAACGTAGGGGCTTATATCATTAAGGGTCAATATGGAGCGGATCCTGCGAGCGTTGCATATGATGCGATAAATTTTGCTAGGTCTAGGAAACTATGTGCTGTGCTTGTAGATACTGCCGGCAGAATGCATAGTGATGTAGACTTAATGGGTGAGTTGAGGAAAATAGTAAGGGTCACTAATCCTGATCTCAAAATATTAGTGGTAGATGCCTTGACAGGTAACGATGCTGTGGATCAAGCTAAGATTTTTAATGATGGGGTAGGAATCGATGGTGTAATAGTCACCAAGCTAGATGCTGATGTTAAGGGGGGTGTTGCGATATCGGTGGCATCTATAGTACGCAAACCTATTTACTATGTTGGGAATGGTCAGGGATATGAGGATCTAAAGCCATTTGATAAAGAGGATTATGTAAACAGTATATTTTCATAGGATTTACGATTTGATTTACGATTTAGCAAACACGTTAAGAAATTCGAGCTTTGTAATAGTTCCTTTTATGGTATTACTTTCATCTGTTACCGGTAGAACGCCTATATTTTCTCTCACTATGAGCTCTGCGGCCTTAGAAGCATCTTCATCTAGGTTTATTGTGAGTGGGTTGTTTGACATTATGTCTTCTGCTATGGGAACTAAATACATCCTGATGCTAACTATTTTATTCCTATATATATCTGGTATCTTCGTTTTTATGTATCTATCCTTGCCCCTTGTAATCAATGCTGAAATAGGTAATTGTGCATAGGCTAGGTCTTTCTTAGCTATCACTCCTATAGGTTTATTGTTGCTATCTATAACAATTACCTTACCTGATGGATCAGTTTCCAGTAGCCTGGCTATATAAAATATGCTGTGGCTGGAAAGGGCAGTTGTAAAATCTCTTCTCATTAAATCAGACACAACAAATTTACCTTTATATCTCTCATAGAAAGCTCTTGCTATATCGGTTTTTGTCAGCATGCCTATCAGCTTGCCTCTCTTATCGACTACAGGTAACCCGCCTATTTTATGCCTAAGCATTAAGTAGGAGGCGGTCTTGATGCTCTTTGATTCCTCTATAACTATTGGATTGCTTGTCATTACTTCATTTACTAGGATGCTATCCAGCGTTTTTTGATAGTTTCTACCAAAAAGCGTCTCTATTATATCTGTTACCGTTAGGATACCAACTGGTATTCCTGTGTCATTTACAACTACAACTCTGCTGATTTCTTTTTTCAGCATGTAGTTTCTAGCATATGCTAAGGAATCCGTTGGGGACACAACGTATACAGGCGATCTCATATAGGAGGAAATTCTTGGAGCCATGGCTATCACCCCATTAGTAGAGACATTAATACATCCCTTTCAGTTATTATACCTATAGCCTCTCTGTTATCGTTTATGACTATCAAGCTGTTAACATTGTTATCTATCATGTCTTCTGCAGCCTTAGCTATGTCTTCATCGCCAGTTATTGTAAAAACCTCTTTTCTCATTATTTCAGTTAGGGGTAGCTTTAGTATCTCCTCGATGTTTGAGGATATGGCTTCTTTAAAAACCCTATGTGAACCAAAGTAACTAACAAAATCTTTTGCTGATACTATCCCAATTATTTCATTGTTTTGATATGAAATTATAGGAACCCTTCTAAAACCATAGAGTGACATTAGTTGCGCCACCCTTTTTAATGTGTCATTTTCATACGAAGCAACTATGTTTCTAGTCATAATTTCCTTAACAGTCTTTCCTAAATTCTTATTGTTTTCATAAATTAAGTGTTTCACTATATCGTGCTCAGTTATTACGCCGATTATTTTATTTTTATCTAGTACTGGTAGCATGCCTAGTCCATTGCTTTCCATGATTTTAATTGTTTCAAGTAGCTTCTGCGATTTGCTTACGAAGATCGGCATTGGATTCATTATACTAGATATTTTTTCTTCATTCATTGCAGAGTATATATTACCTTTATGCCTCTGCTCAATTATTCTATAATATTCACCGCCTCCTAAATAATTGACTAGATCCGTAGCCATTACAATTCCTCTTAACCTTTCTTTCTCATCTGTAACTATAATACCTCTTATGTTATGTTTGGTAATTTTTTCAAGCGCATCAAGGATTATTGAGTTTTGGTTTATCGTTATTGGAGGTTTCGATGAAATTAGGCCCGCTTCTCCTTCTTTTGTTCTGACCCTTTGATTCCAATTAGGTTTAGAATCAGCCCTTAAATACTTAAATTCGCTAGGATACCTAAGATTTGGCATTGTTATTGCTTTTATATTTGAAGAGAGTTTTATCGGTGAATATCTCCTAACATTTTTACCCATTTCTATCACCAATTATTAACTTCGCAACATCTTCTCTATCGATTATTCCGACAAGCTTTTTATTGTTTTCGCTAAGGACTATAGGTATCCTTCCATACCCCCTTTCAAGTATTATCTTGGCAGCTTCATACATACTCGACCAAGGATACAGATACTTTACTGTATAGCTCATGACGTCCTTTACCTTTGGGCCTTTACTTACCCCAGATTCACTTTCAAGGTGTATTCTCGCATAGCCTTTTTTTAATAGATCAAATTGAGTTATGATTCCGCTCAGTACTCCTTTTTCATCCGTAACGGGGAAACCCGCGTACTTAAGCCTTGCCATTTTCCTCCATATGCTTGATAAATGGTCTTCTTCATTAACCGAAATAGGATCTCTACTCATATATTCTTCTACTTTGCTACTCTTTAGGAAACCTATATGATTAGATACTAATAACTTGATTATATCTCCCAGGGTTAACAGGCCTATGTATTTATTGCTTTCGTTTACTACTGGTGCATTCCATTCGTCATATTTTAGTAAAAGTTTTAGTGCACCACTAACCTTGTTGTTTTTGTTTATAGTAACTACTGGATTAGATATGATGGAATTCACGGTTGCGTTGGTCTTTGTCGACGAAATCATAAGTATATCACCTCTTCTTATTACTCCTAGTAGCCTTTCATCTTCTCCAACAACGGGGATTACCCTTGCAC
Source organism: Candidatus Hestiella acidicharens (assembly GCA_015523575.1). Classification (GTDB taxonomy): domain Archaea; phylum Thermoproteota; class Thermoprotei_A; order Sulfolobales; family Acidilobaceae; genus Caldisphaera; species Caldisphaera acidicharens. The sequence continues at coordinate 4,661 of WAJZ01000085.1, forward strand.
CTGTTTCCCTTACAACTTTTCTCACAGTTGTTATGAGGTCATTGGGATGACAAGTCGGTCTTGTTTTATCTATAATATTA
>WAJZ01000086.1 GCA_015523575.1 Candidatus Hestiella acidicharens
CATATATACTTAGATATACTAGTAATACTATGGTGATATGTATGTCAGAGAAGCATGGCGAGGAGAAAAAGCAGGAAAAAGTATACACTATTAGGGGTTTGAATGAAGACCTTTACGAAAGCTTTTCCGGAAAGGCTAAAGATTTGGGTATAACTGTCGGTGAACTTATGAATCAGGCTATGGGACAGTTTTTGCTCACCCTTGAAGTAAGCAAGGATATTAAGCAAAGGGTCGGAGAAAAGGTTGAAAGAGCGTCACACAAGTTTATAAGAGGCCCAATAGAAACCCTGAAGCAGATAATCAATAATGTTGCTGATTTCGAGCTAGTTTCGAACATAAGTGAACTTACTGTATCTAAATCAGATCTAGAGCTTGCAGAGAAGCCTTTAATATTTTCAAATATAAAAAAGCTAGAGTTTTCTCCAGATGTTGACGTAGACTTGATTAATGCCAAGGTGAGATCAATAAAGGTTGTAGACGAGGTTGTAATACCTTCTACAATCCCTGTCCTTGTTATAGCTAAAAAATGCCAGTTAGTAAAGAGAATAGTGCAGGTAAAGCAATAAGTGGTGCTATTCTGTTGAAGGGAAGCAGGGAAAACCTATTAGTATCAATAATATTTTTTGCGATTGGAGCATTTATATTTTCCTACCATTTTTTATTAAATCATAACATGACGAGCTTTTTCATAAATGCGAGTTCTACTCTTTTAGCTAACAGCGGGATGATTTGGATATTAGTTTTGATGACGGCTGAGAGTGCTCTTGTTCCTATACCTAGTGAAATAGTGATGCCTTTAGCAGGTTTGCTTGCAAGAACTCAAGGCTACAGCTTATTTAATGTAATAGTGTTAGGAACAGCTGGTAATGTGATTGGTTCAATAATTCTTTATTATATTGGAATGTATGCCAGAGAACCTTACATAAATTTTTCTAAAAAATACCTTAGATTAAAGGAAGATTATATCAAAACAGCCGATGCATTGTTTAGCGAACATGGCTCTTCCATGGTTTTTTTCGGAAGAATAATGCCTCTCATAAGATCCATAATATCGCTTCCAGCCGGATTCTCGAAAATGAACCTAGCCAAGTTCATTTTCTATACATTTTGGGGTTCCTTGATTTGGAATATTTCCCTTGCATTACTTGGTTATTACTTTGGCTCCAGCCTTTACGTAATATCATCCTTTGATTATGCTGTGGCAGGAATTATTTTTATTATTGGTATATATTACCTTGTAAAATACACGGGCTTGTTTACGAAAGGGGGTTAACGTGGAAGAATGCATAGACAAGGACAAGTTAAAAAAGCTTAGGAAAGTTATTGATGTTTACTATTTAACTACTAATCCCTTGTTAAAGGATTTTACCGAAAGGAGTTTAAATTCTATGAGATGGGATGGCATAGGCCTCCTTATGGTTCTAGATGCTGCATTTACGAGCGTTGGTCTTAACTATTTTAACATAGTTGTGCCGGCAATTATTAAGTTTAAAGAAAGTTTCTATGATACTGGCAAAATAAGGAGTTTTAACCAACTGCTTTCTTATAATAAAGAATCGTTGAGGCGTGTTTGGAAAAATAGCAGGTCTTGGAACGTCGCCTTTGGTATTGCGAAGACGCTTCATAAATACCCAGGCAATGATGATAGAGAAAGGCTTAGGTCTTGGGCAAGGAGTTCATCACTAGAAGGCTTTAGAGATGATGAAATTGGTAAGGTAAAAGGTGTTGGATTAGTTACATATCAATACCTACGGATAATGGGCGGTGTAGACACGATAATGCCTGATAAAATTGTTATGAGGTTCATAGAAAAGGTTATTGATGAGGTCGGGATAAAGGTTCATTATAGAAATATAATGGATGAGATAAAAAAACTGGAGCATCTATTTAAAATGATAGGCGTTAGACCAGTAGAGATAACTTGGATGTCATGGTTAGTGGACTCAGAGCTCAGGAAAATCCTCTCGGGAGTTCACAAGGAAATACTATCTATCCTTTGATGTTATATAGATTTTTCTTTGATCATAAAATATTTATCTTTTAATGCCAACTATAAAATGGTGTCAGGTTTGATGTTAAGTCGAAGTATAAAGTTTGCTGCTGTTGATGAAAGAAATCCAGCTTTGGCACTGTTCTATGACGGCAAATTTTATAGTCTGAAGAAATTAGAAAGATCCAATTATGATTTGAGGTTGGAGAAGTTTTATGCATCTTTTCCATTTTCTCTAGAAGAACTTTTGGTAGTCTACGATGATGTTATAACTTCAGAGCCAGTCGCGGATCTTTCAAGTAAGCTCCTTGCCCCAAATCCCTATCCAAGTAAAATTATTGGTATAGGAAAAAATTATAAGAGGCATATAAAGGAGATGAACCTTGGAAATAAACCGTCATTTTTCTTAAAAGCACCGAGTTCTCTTATTGGACATAATAATTCTATAGTTGTTCCTCCCTTTGTTAAAAAGCCAGATTATGAGGGGGAGGTAGTTCTTCTAATAGGAAGGAGAGTTAAAAATGCATCACCTCATGAAGCAAAAAAAGCTATAATCGGTTACTCTGCAGGTAATGATGTTACTGCTAGGGATTTGCAATACGGAGATGAACCCTTACCTTGGAGCCAAGCAAAAAGCATCGACACCTTTACTCCTATAGGACCATATGTAAAAATTCTAGAGGATTATAGCGAATTAGAGGAAGTTTGCGTAAAAACTTTTTTAAATGGATCCTTGGTACAGGAGGGGTGTCCTGATGACATGATTCTTGATTACGCTCATATAGTTGCTGAAGCATCTAGGCTTATGACTATTTATCCTGGAGATTTCATATTTACAGGAACACCAGCAGGTGTTGGCCATGCAACAGGGAAATATTTGAAGGATGGCGATAAGGTGAAGGTTGAAGTTTCAGGCATAGACCCACTAGTCAACAGGGTCTCAATAATAAAGGAGGCATATTAAAAATATAAATTAACCCCATATCTTACTACAAAGGTGAAAAAAGTGGAATTTGTAGAATTGGGAAGGACCAAGGAAAAGGTTTCAAGAATAGGTTTAGGAACTTGGCAGTTTAGTAATTCTTGGGGGTTAACTATATATGACAGTGCGAAGGAGATAATCTCATCATCCATAGAGATGGGCATAAACTTAATTAATACAGCAATGGTTTATGGAAATGGTATGAGTGAAAGGTTTATAGGAAGGGCTCTAGAAGAGCTTGGAATAGAGAGGAGTAGCGTTTTCGTAGTTACAAAAATACCTGGGCAGTTTCTATCTTATGATGATGTCTTTAAAGCCGTTGATAGATCCTTAGAAAGGCTTCGTTTTGATTATATCGATGCATTGCTTGCTCATTGGCCACCTGCTTGGCACAACCACCCTACGTGTGAATATATGAAGGCTTTTGAAAGGCTTGTTGAATTGGGAAAGGTAAGGTATTTGGGGCTTAGCGATTATCCTATTGAGCTTGCCGAATCCGCAAGGTATTGTCTCTCTAAAAATGATATACAAATCTTAGAGGCTAGGTATAACATAGTAGAAAGGCAAGCAGAGAAGGAAATAATACCATACGTAGAGTCTTCAGGGCTCTCTATGCTTGCTTGGAGCCCGTTGGCTAAAGCAGCCGTGTTAGCAAAATATTCTTTAGAAGAGGTATCAAACTTTAGTGACGTAAGAAAGGATGATGCAGTTTACTATCCGGATAACTATAAACAAATACTGGTACTTGCTGAGGCGATAAAGGAAGTTGCCGAGAAGTATAATAAGAAACCTTCACAGGTGGCATTAAACTGGCTTATTATGTATAGCAAAAATGTTATACCAATACCAGGTGCCAAGAATAGAGATCAAGCAATAGAAAACGCAGGTTCTGTGGGTTGGAGAATGGATTACAGATATTGGAGAAAGCTGGACGAGATAAGCAGATCTATAAAATTGTCTTATGTCAACTTTTAGAGCAAGTAAAAAGAAACTTAGAAATTAGCAAATAAGAAAATCAACTACCGTTTCCCGTCCTAGGTCATCGTAGGTCTCTGTAGGGCGGTTCATTACGGTATCTCCCTGTCAGAGACATAAGCCGTTCTGATTATCCGCTACTTTTGGAACTTTTGAAATAATCGTAGCGGATAACCTTCCAGCCTCCCACCTTCATTAGCTGGCTTTCGGGCTTATGAAACCCCACATCTTCATGGCTCTAAGTGAAATATTCCAGCTCCCAACGACATCCCTATCAGCCTCAAAACCACAGTTTGGGCACTTTAAGACCCTATGCCCATTCGGGCTTAGTTTCCTCCCACATATCGGGCATAGGGAGGAGGTATAAGCGGGATTAACTAAAAGAACTCCAACACCCTTTAATTTAGCCTTATATTTAATGATGGACTGAAGCCTCCTAAAGCTCCACCTGTGAAGCCTACCGTTCATCTCAGCAGAATACCTTATTGAGTTCCTAATCTTAGTTAAATCCTCAAGGGCTATCCCACCGTATTTTTCAGCTAATTCAACAACCTTGTTAGTCATCTTGTGATGCAAATCGTTCAGCCTTTTTTTCTCCCTCTCGCCATACTTCTCCAAAAGCCCTTTTCTCTTCTTTCCAGCCCTCAACTTCTTCTGAATCCTCCGCCTCTTCACGTAATAACCAGTCCTAATCTCCTTTTCATGAGTTATTATTTGGACGAATTCGCCATCTGGAAGGGCTAAGGTTACGTTGTTCTCGTTCAAATCAACGCCGACAAAGGCTTTAGGCTCTCCAACTTCAACCTCTCTGGAAAAGACTACGTTAATAAAAACGCCTTTAGAGTTTTTGACTAGCCAAGCCTGCCCAACCTTCCAATCCTTAAACTTCTCGTGGTGCTTTGAAGGATAGAACTCTAGCACGAGCCTACCCTTTGGAGCGGAGATTTCTATTACTCTATTTTCAAGGTCGAGTTCGAACAAATGGTCATCCAGCATTATGACTTCTTTCTTAAAAACAGGCTTCCCCTTAGCTTTGCCCTTCTTTCTTCTCTTTCTAAAGCTCTTGTAAATTGTAGTAGCCATTTGACAGGCTGTGTAAAGGTAATGGCTTGGCAATCCTGGATACTCTCTGCGTAAGCCATTGTAAGTCTCCTTTTTAAGCCTGTAAAGACTCGTAACC
>WAJZ01000087.1 GCA_015523575.1 Candidatus Hestiella acidicharens
GAGGTGCAAGGTCCGCTAATAGAGCTTGAGCTCTTCAACTTCGACCTCTTGTTCCAGCCACAAGACCATCCAGCAAGGGAAATACACGATACTTTAAGGATAAGTGAAAATGTAAATGTAAATGTCGAAGGCTACCGAAATATAATAAAAAGGGTTTCAATGGAGCATGAAAAAGGGTGGAACTATAAGTTTGATGAGGAAAAAACTAAGAGGCTTGTACTTAGGAGCCAAACGACATCGGTTTCTGTGAGAATGCTCCTTACCAAGCCTGAGCCACCCATTAGGTTCTTTACGATAGACAAAGTATATAGGAGCGATGTTGTCGATGCATCCCATCTGCCAGAATTCTACCAGCTTGATGGAGTCATGGGAGACTACAACTATACCTTCAGGGACCTCCTAGGCTTCCTAAAGGAATTTGCGGAGAGGCTTGGGTTAGAGATAAAGTTCAAGCCAAGCTACTTCCCATTTACAGAGCCCAGCGTTGAGGGTTATGCAAATATAAATGGGAGGTGGGTTGAGTTGTTTGGTGCTGGTCTCTTCAGACCAGAAGTACTTAGAATGACTGGGGTGGATTATCCTGTAGGAGCATGGGGTATGGGCGTTGAGAGGCTTGCCATGGCAAGGTTGGGAGTTAATGATATAAGGCTACTGTATTCAGAAGACTACAACTTCCTAAGGTCATTCAAGATAAGGGGTGCTATATGAAATGCCCGTGCTAAGGTTCAATGCAGAAAGGCTTATGGAGCTGACAGGCCTTGAGATAAACCCTCTGATGGATGCGCTATTCTCACTAAAGTGTGAAACCTCCCTTAATGAAGATAATGAATTAGAGGTTGAGGTAAACCCAGATAGACCAGACATGTACATAAGCTATGGCATATCCAGGGCAGTTAAAGGTATAATGAACTTTGAGATAGGGTATAAGGGGGTAGAGGCTTCCAGCAGCAGCATTTCTCTAAGAAGCGATTCTCCGAGCACTAGGCCATACATAGCCCTTGCAACTATCTATAATGTAAAGCTAGACGAAATTACAATAAAGGAACTCATTCAGTTCCAAGAGAAGCTGCATGATGGTATAGGCAGGAAGAGGAGAAAAGTGGCAATAGGCATACATGACTTAGATAAGGTGCCTACAAAGGATCTCTTATATACCTACGAAAGTCTCGACAAAGAGTTTACCCCCCTCGGGTATAAGAGGATGTCTATAAGGGATGCTTTAAAAGAAACAGGGCAGGGGGTTAAATATGGTGAAATTAGCGTGAAAAATAATCTACATCCAGCCATAGTCTCTGGTGGCGAAATAATTTCCCTTCCACCAGTAATAAATTCCGATATCACTAGGTTAGATGAGAATACAAGGAATTTACTTATAGATGTAACCGGTACAGATGCTTATTACGTCAATAAGGTTGTCGATATAATCGTTTCAAACCTCTACGAGGCAAAGGGCGTAAGCATAGGCAAGGTGAAGATAATAAAAGATGATAAGGGTGAAGAGACCCCGAAGTTAGAGGAAAAAACCATTTCGGTAAGTGCTAAATACATAAATTCGATATTGGGCACAAACCTTTCTCCCGTTGAGATAAATTACCACTTGCTTAAGGCTAGGCTCAACGCTACTGTAAACAATGATGCAATAGTTGTTCGAGTTCCTCCATATAGAGTTGATATAATGGGGGGTGTTGATATAGCGGAAGAAGTAGCAATATCAATCGGATACAACGACATGATACTAAGAAAGCCAAAAGAAATGATGAAGGGGGGCCTTTTAGAGATGAGTAAACTCAAGAGAAGAATAAAAGACCTAATGATTGGACTTGGCTTTACCGAGCTCATGTCACTAACGCTAGCTAGCAAGCATGAAATGGAAAAGCTCGGCCTTAAAGGATTAATTACGATATCAAACCCGATACAGGAAGACTATAACTCCCTTAGACCCTCTCTAATAATTTCCATGATAAAAGCCATGTCCAAGAATAGGGGAGTAGAAAAACCTGTAAGGTTATTCGAGATAGGAAGGGTAGTCAGCTTTAATGGCGAAGTTAAGGAAAATGAAAACCTTGCAATCTCGATAATGGACGAAAGCCTCTCATATGAAGACATACAAGCCGTGGTTTATTCGCTACTAAGGGTGCTCGGCATTGATTTCTCGATAAACGAAGGAGGAAAAATATATCTCTTGAAGGGCAGGAGCTCTATCATAAAGATCAAGGAAAATGAAGCAGGCTTTATGGGGGAAGTGGACCCAAGGCTACTATTAAAATTTAACATAGACTACCCTATGGTATACGCAGAGCTAAGCTTGGGTGAGATGATTGGAAGTACAGGATAGGGAGCCTGAGTATAACATACCAATAAACAGGGTAGGCTTTAAAAATTTATGGAAGAGGGTTCTGATAGAAAGCCCCTATGGAACATTACCAATAGACCTGGAAATAAATGTCTATATTGATTTACCATCGAATAGGAAGGGAGCACACCTTTCAAGAAACGTAGAGGCTATAGGAGAGGAGATAAAATTTCCAACAAGTGCTAAGAGCATTGAAGCATATCTCGGAAAGATACATAATTCATTATTAAAGTTGCATCCCTACGCAAAAAACGCTAGGGTAGAAGCTTCAACAAGGTATGGGGTAAACATAGAATATGGAGACCTTAGTGGTATTGAGCCTGCTTATGTTTCCATAAGCGTTGAAGGGTGTAAGGAGAAGAGGTGGACGGTAAGCGTGGGAATATATGGCATGACTGCATGCCCAAGTGCTCAAGGCACAATATCGAGCATGATGAATATAAAAGAGCTAGCACCAAGCCATAGCCAAAAGGTCCTCTTATTTGGTACAATAGAGATACCGGGTAGTAACGTTATAATAAGGATAGAGGACATTGCCCAGTGCCTTTCCAAAGCTTTCTCAGCGCCGGCTTTCACCCTCCTTAAAAGGTATGATGAAGGGAAACTCGTCATAGGTGCCCATAGAAACCCTAAGTTTGTTGAAGATGTCGTAAGAGACGCCATCAGGTCTCTAAGATGCCTTGCGGAAGGCCTTCCTAGGGAAACTACAATTAAAGCTGAGGCCATCAGTTTCGAGAGCATACACCCGCACAACGTCTATGCATATGCAGAAGGAAGGCTTTCAGAGCTTCCAAAAAAAGGCTGTGAAGAGATATGCAGTGAACTACCCCACCCTTAAGGGTGGGACTTCTCCCGTTCCACCTGCCTTTACAGTCGTGGTTTCATTTGGGAGTTCGGGGGTTCACGGCTCCCCCATCCCATACCTCTCATTAAGGTATGGGCCATGTTTTCAGCTCTCTTCCCTTACGGGCGTCATCGGAAACCTTCCAATATTTATTTAGAACTTAACAGTATCTAAGCCTAACTACCCCAACCCACCTCCCCTTGTGTATCTCCTCCCTATCGGAAGGGGTCTTACAAGCAACGCTTATCAGATAAAAAGCACTAATACCTTCTATTAGATGCTTTATGAAAGAAATTTAAGCCTGCTTTTTAC
>WAJZ01000088.1 GCA_015523575.1 Candidatus Hestiella acidicharens
TACATATGGTGCATCACTTTCAAAGACTATATGCTCCCTTGGCGATGCCTTCACAATATCAACGTGTTTTTTGTTCAGCATTAATGCAACGTTTAACGATATTGCATAATTGTTCTCTGCAATCTTTTCCATTAGGCCTATCGGACCTGTATACCAGTGAAACATTGCCCTCTTGACGTCATTTTTTATCAACATGTCTAATACTTCGTTCCATGCATTTGGTGAGTGTATGTTAATTAGTATATCAAGGTCTTTTGCTAGCCTTACAAACTTCATAAATACCTCTCTCTGCTTTTCATAGGTATTGCTTTGTAAGAACCTTTTATCTAATCCTACTTCCCCTATGCATCTCAAATCCCTTTTCTCTATTTCCTTTATTATGTATTCTGCTTGACTTGCATATCCATCCTTTACTTTCCATGGATGGAGACCGGCACAAATAATAACGTTTCCTTGATAAAGACGAGAGATCTCTATTACCTTTCTAAGGCTTTCTATGTCTTCAGAAACGCCGACAATAATAACGTTTTCCTTGACTATGTTCTCCATTTCTTCCCTATTAAGTTGACTTGCGTGACAATGCATATCATAAATTTTTTCTTTTCTCATTTTTCTTTCCCTAAGAAAGGTTTATCGTTTCAAAATAAACTTCTTTTCTTTCGACAGCTTTTTTTACTGATTCCTCTCTACTTGACAGCTTTGACTTGCCACTTTTTATTTCTACGAAATGTATTGACTTGACTTCTCCGGTGTTGAGGCCATCAAAAACCACATAATCTATAGGTGACCCTATGAACCTTGCATCCCTTGGGTCATGGTTGAACCCTGGAAGATAGGGGGCCATCTGTTCGAAAACCTTTCCTGTAATTACTGATTTGCTTTTCTCTACAGCTTCTTTTCTTGCTTTTTCTATAGTTTCTATGCTTAAGGCCTTAGCCCTTTCATTTGCTATCCTTTCTATGTTATTCTCTATCACCTCTATTCTTACTCTCTTCCTCCAGTTTGATATGTATAGGTAGATTATTATGCCAAGTTCTATTAGTGATATAATTCCAATAAAGTAAAGCAATGCACTCATTATTAAAGCACCTATCCTGCTTGGACCCAGATCCCTTATTTTGCAGATGCCAAAAACATTTAAAAGGGTTGGGTTTCTATGGTAGAAAAGGCTTTGATGATGCCACAAAAATTTGTCTTCATAACTGGTGGCGTTATGTCTGGTATAGGTAAGGGGATAGTATCTGCAAGCTCAGGCCTGTTGCTCAAATCAAGGGGGTATAGTGTCGGAATAATAAAGATAGACCCTTACCTTAACGTAGACGCTGGGACTATGAATCCTTATGCCCATGGAGAAGTTTACGTGACTGAAGACGGAGGAGAAACTGATCTGGATCTAGGACATTATGAGAGATTTTTGGGGACGAATCTAAGCAAAAAGCACAATATAACAACTGGGCAAATATATTATAATGTGATAGCTAAGGAAAGAAGGGGGGAATATCTTGGCAAGACAGTCCAAATAATCCCTCATATAACGAATGAAATCAAAGAAAGGATAATAGGCTTAGCAAAGGAAACTGATGTGGACATTATTGTTGTAGAGGTAGGTGGCACAGTTGGTGACATAGAGGGTCTACCATTTTTAGAAGCAGCAAGGCAGATGAGGGTAGACTTGGGACCGGAAAACGTAGCCTTTGTTCACCTCGCACTTGCACCCATATCTAACGTTACTGGTGAGCAGAAGACAAAGCCGGTTCAACATAGCGTGCAGGAATTAAGAAGGATTGGAATACAGCCGAACATAGTTATTGCCAGAAGCCCTAGGCCTTTAGAAGAGGAGGCAAGGTACAAAATAGCGCTGTTTGCAAATTTACCCAAAGATGCGGTCTTTAGTGACCATGACACTAAATCCCCATATGAAGTGCCTTTACTTCTTGAAAGGCAAGGCTATGGGAAAATGATTGTTAGAATTCTTAACCTAGATGAAAGGGAGCCGGACCTCTATGCTTGGGAAGACTTTGTCAACAAACTTTATAACATCAATAAAGAAGTTCCTATAGCGATGATAGGGAAATATACAAGGCTCAAAGATAGTTACATCAGCATTTCTGAGGCGTTAAAAAGCGCTGGTGTCGCTGCAGGAGTACTACCAAGGTTTGTTTGGCTGGAAGCAACAGATATAGAGAAAGGTAAGGTAATGGTAGAAGAGGTGCTATCAAGCGTAAGTGGAGCTGTTGTTTTGCCTGGTTTTGGTGCTAGAGGAACTGAGGGAAAAATAAAGGCCATAAAGTATTTGAGAGAAAATAATATACCAACGCTTGGTATTTGTTTTGGGATGCAACTCTCAGTAGTGGAATACGCTAGAGACGTTTTAGGGCTTCATAATGCCAACTCAACGGAAATAGATCCTAACACGCCATATCCAGTTATAGACTTGTTGCCTGAGCAAAAGGGGGTAAAGTATATGGGTGGCACTATGAGGCTGGGGGCCTCAAGGATTAGGTTAGAAGAAGGGACTTTAGTGCATGAACTATATAAAAAAGAGTTTGTCTATGAGAGACATAGGCATAGATATGAGGTCAACTTGGATTACTTAGACGAATTTATAGAATCTGGGATTAGGGTAGGAGGCTGGAGTGATAGCGGGCTTGTTGAGTTTATTGAGCTATCTAAAAAGGATCACAGGTTTTTCATTGGCTCGCAGCCACACCCGGAGTTTACTAGTAGGCCTCTAAAGCCTAATCCCCTCTATTTGGGTTTAATTAAAGAAGCCATTAAAACCTAAACGTATAATTGGCAAGGTCTTTTCCTTGAAGCTATAAAACTTTTAGCTACAACCCAAATCTATGGTGGTAAAGATGAGAATACCACTCGATAAGATATGCGTTAAGAGCGGAATACTCTGTGACAACTGCCAAATGAAAATAGACAAGGGGCTATATGAAAAATGGGAGGTAGATGTCATGAAATCCCTCCTTGAATTGGAAGATAAATACAAAAAGGAGACCAAGGATCTCTCCTATAAGAAATCCATTATATTTGACTCCGTCTTATATGTGATTATGGAAAACATTAAGGGTGGTAGGCATGAGATAGAGAGGTATTTAGAAAAGAAACTGAAGAATTTAGGTATTAAAAAGGTTGTATTGGTAGAATATGCCGAAAATCCGAAGGAGCTCATATATAATATATTGAACCCTGTTAAAATAGATAACGTAAGTATATATTATAGCCCGGATGGTAGCATATATTACATTGTTGAGGTGCCATCTTATGAAAAAGGCAGGTTGAGGGATAAGGAAGATGCTGTTAAGAGGATTTTCAAGGTATTAACAAAAAAAGACATATACTTTGAGTTGATAGATAAGAAGGGGTCATTTGTTACTCGGAAGGAAGAAGAGCTCTTTAACCAGCACCTTGATACAGAGAAGCTTAGCAAGCTGTTTAAAGAGCTCTAGTACTATCTTCTAGCTACTTGAACCATTCGTCTAGTCTCGACTGTTTTTGCTTTATTGACCCCTTAAATGACTTTCTAAGCCTTTCTAAGCCTTTCCTAACCCTATCTTCATTAAAGCTATGCTCATGCACAAGCATCTCTATTATGCCTTTTTCATCTGCCTCCCCCCATTCGATTTTGTAATCATCGGTACTAGGAGGGTTTGAGAAATAGTTGAATATCTTTATCGGGTCAACACCTTGCCACTTGTCGCCGAGTGATTCGATTGCTTTAAGAGGGTCTTTAAAACCCTTTACGTATTTAAGGGCAGTCTTAGGTCCGTATCCTTTTATTCCATCAGGGTTAAAATCAGTACCTAGCATAAGCCCGATAACTATTAGCTGTTCTCTGCTTATATTTAATATTGCTAACATCTCATCAAGGCTTATTATTTCCGGCCTTATTTCTATGTACTCTTCTCTATTTGGAAGCTTTCTCTTACCAGTTATCGCTAAGTTCCTTACAAGCTTTGGCGATCCAAAGAGAAGGCTGTCATAGTCTTGGCTACCAGTAGCATATGCATCTCCTTTCATTGCCATATGAGCCGCTTGTGCCTCTCCATCAGCAGGGGCCTGCACCCATGGTATACCCATGTGTGTTAAAAGCCTTTTAGCCTCCTCAACCATGTAATTATTGAGTTCTGACGAAGCTTGGGCATATTTTTTTGCTTCGTAAAGTCTTCCCTCACTTTTAGCTTTTACATACTTTTCAGTATATTGCTTTCTCCTGCTTATTCTATCTTCTATTTCCCTCTTCTTCATCTCAGGTGGCTTACCATCAAAAACATAGATAGGCTTTAACCCCTCTTCTATAAAGTTTATTGTCCTGTAAAATAAGCCGCTTAGGTGACTGGTTATGTTTCCCTGGGCGTCCATGAGTGGTGTACCGTCATATTGCCTTATTGCTGCTAGAAATTGATATAGCATGTTATATGCATCCAAAGCTATTGGATTGCCTCTGAGATACTTAATGTCTATTTCATTTTTTGCCTGTTGTGGTATTAGCTCTTTTAGATTTACACCCAAAAGGTATCACCGTTTTTAAATTAAAAACGAGCGTTTTATTCCTTTTCTTTAATGCTTCCTAGTCGTTGTTTTTTATTCTTTGAACAAGCTTAATTAACCTATCTTCTTTAGTGCTGGAGTTCACAGAAATGTATCCCATCAGTTCTAGCTTAATCAAAATCTTTATTAAATCAGCTGGAGAGATGTTGTAGTTTTTTCTAGACAAATTTGATATTATTTCTTTCTCTGATACAGGTACTTCGCCATTTTTTGTTAGCGTTTTTATGGTATCATACACCAAGTTTAGATAAGGAGTCTCTGTCCAAACTACCATCGTTAATCCTCTCAATAAGTTATCGAAGTAGAGGTCTGTTTTGAAACTGACATCTGCCTAGCAGTTTCTAACCACTTTATATAATATTCTATCA